>CAYSHS010000005.1:0-28034 GCA_964430845.1 uncultured Pirellulales bacterium
GGATAATAATTGCTATATATGCTTTAGGCGCACATAATTTAAAGGTATATTTTTTAAACATTAATTATGAGGGATATCTTACAAAAGATGAATTCTGGTTCCTGCGCTATTTAGATATGGGATTAGTTGTTCTTATTTTAGCTTCGATTCCGATTACATATTTAGTTTATCAAAAATCGAAAACGCTTACGATGCTGCAAATCTGTGCAAGATTATCCAATATAGAACAATACTTAATAAAATTATCGCCGGACAAATAAGGCTGTAATATTAATAGCAGGTTCAGAACAGGTTAGAATTGTGTTAAAATTCGTCATTTTCAGGATAAAATGGCTTGATATTGAATTAGCCGCTTGACAAAACCGCAAAAAAAAGTAAAAAAGTGGAAGGCAAAAATGTTTAACTTTTACTTTTAATGTGTGGTTTCTATGGCAAAGGCAAAAATACTTGTAGTCGATGACGAAGAGGACATACGTGAGCTTGTTGAGCTGAACCTGTCCCAGGAAGGTTTCAAAATTATTTCATGTGAAAGCGGCGAGGAAGCTCTCGAGAAAGCAGGCGCCGAGCTGCCTGACCTGATAATTCTCGATTTGATGCTTCCCGGAATCGATGGTCTTGCAGTCTGTAAGAAGCTCAAAAGCAACCTGAAAACCGAGAATATCCCTGTTGTTATGCTGACAGCCAGAGGTGAAGAAACAGATGTAGTAACTGGTCTCGAGCTTGGCGCTGATGATTACGTGACCAAACCTTTCAGCGGGAAAGTATTGGTAGCCAGGGTGCGCAGACTGCTTCGTAAAGCATCCGTGGATTCAGGGGACAAAGCCATATTGAAAATCGACGATTTGGTCATAGATCCGAACCGACGCGAAGTTCTTGTTAAAAATAAAACCGTTGACCTTACTTTTACCGAATTCAATATCCTTCGCATTTTAGCTAAAAGACCCGGCTTCGTATTCACGAGATACCAGATTGTCGATGCTCTGCACGGAAGTGATTATATAGTCACCGAAAGAGCGGTTGATGTTCAAATCGTGTCGCTTAGGAAAAAGCTCGGAGCCTGCGGTAACTATATCGAGACAGTTCGCGGCGTCGGGTATCGTTTCAGGGATTGATCCATGACCAGAAAACATCTGTTATGGCAGCTTTTTCCCTCTTATTTGTTTATCATGCTGGCTGTTCTTATAACAGCAGGCTGGTATACAACTCATTCTTTTCGTGAATTTTACCTGAAACAAACCGCTGAAGTTCTCAAAGCAAGAACAATTCTCGTCAGGGGACAGATACTTCCTGCTTTTGAAAAACAGGATTTCACCGAAATTGACAGGCTTTGCAAGAAACTTGGTTCGGAATCCATGACAAGAATTACTATTGTAGCGAATTCCGGTCTTGTTATAGGCGATTCCGATGAAGAACCTCTAAAGATGCTTAATCATGCGGACCGACTGGAGATTATTCAGGCGATTGATAAAGGTTATGGACAATCCATTAGAAAGAGTCCGACTCTTGGAATCGTTATGATGTACGTAGCGATAAGACTCAAAGAAGATGCCAACGTAGGTGTTATACGTACAGCTCTGCCAATCAGCGGCATTAATAATACATTGCAGGATATTTATACAAAGATATTTTTTGGTGTTCTTGCTATTGTTTTTTGTGCGGCTGCTATAAGCCTGTTCGTATCGAGACGTATAACGAATCCAATTATAGAAATGGATCAGATTGCGCATGATTTTGCCGAAGGCAGGCTTAACCAGCGTGTGCCGCCATATACAGCAGAGCTCGGAGCTTTGGCAGACTCTCTTAATCAAATGGCAAGGCAATTGGATGAGAGGATAAAGACCATAACAAGGCAGCGCAACGAGCTGGAGGCTATACTGACAAGCATGGTCGAAGGGGTGCTCGCAGTCGATTCAGGCAGGCATATTGTAAGTGTAAACAGAGCGGCTTCGAGCCTGTTAGGCATTGAGCCGGAGAAGGCTTATGGTCATATCATAGAAGAAGCGATTCGTGATGTCGAGCTGCTTGGTTTCGTAAGAAAAACATTAGAAAGTGACAAACCTGTGGAGGCGGAAATGCTTCTTCAGAAGGAAGGCGAAAGATTTTTCCAGCTTCATGGCGCGAGCTTGTCTGATAACTTAGGCAAAAGAAGCGGAGCGGTCATAGTCCTGACCGATATGACAAGAATGCGAAGACTCGAAAATATCAGGCGTGACTTCGTTTCCAATGTTTCCCACGAGCTTAGAACTCCTGTTACATCTATTCAGGGTTTTGTCGAAGCCCTGCAGGATAGAAATATTACTGACCCGGAACAGGTAAAGAGGTATCTTAATATTATCGCCAAACATTCCGACAGGTTAAACGCTATTATCGAAGATTTATTAAGCCTCTCCCGCCTGGAGCAGGAAGGAGAAAGGCGGGAAATATCTTTTGAAAAAACAATGCTCAAACCCCTACTTGCGGCAGCGATTGAATTAGCGGATACGAAAGCAAAAGAAAAAGAAATAAAAGTCAATCTTGACTGCCCTGACGAAATTGAGATTAAAATCAACTCTGCATTGCTTGAGCAGGCTGTGCTGAACTTAATAGATAATGCGATAAAATACAGTTCCGCTCAAAGCACTATTCAAGTTAGCGTAAGGAAAAATGAAAAAGAGCTTTCAATAGCAGTTCAGGACAACGGCTGTGGAATTGAGGACAAGCACCAGGCAAGAATTTTCGAGAGATTTTATGTTGTCGATAAGGGAAGAAGCCGCAAATTAGGTGGCACTGGTCTCGGCCTGGCGATTGTAAAACATATCGCACAGGTTCATGGCGGATTCGTTGTCGTAAAAAGCAAACCTGGCACAGGCAGCACATTTACAATATATCTGCCTGCAGAATAATTCTGACTTTCCGCAATTAACATAATTCTAACAATACGCTGATATTTAGTTAACATTTCTAAGCTATTTTACTGGCAGTTTTGATAAAACTGCCGCCCGGGGTGGTCCCGGTTTAGCAGAATATACAAAATTTTTAATGGGAGATGCTAAAATGACAAAAGATGTACGGACTAAATGGAAGCGATTTCTGGTTAGTATTGTTATGATTGTATGTTCAGTAACTACTGTAAAAGCCGGATCAGGAGAAATTGGAGACATAAAGACACAGCTTTCAGATTTGGAAAAAAGAACCGCTGAATTAGAGGAAAATCAGGGTCAGGAAAAAGATTCCAAAGATTTAAGAGTTTTCTGGAAAGAAGGACTCAACCTGACAACTCAAGACAAAGCATTCAAGCTCAAGATTGGCGGCAGGCTTATGACCGACTGGTTCTGGTCAATTGAAGATAGCACGTACAAAGCAGATGTGGGAAATCAGGAAGATGGAGTCGAGATCAGACGCGCCAGGATATACTTTAGCGGCCAGATTTATGAAAATATCGAATATAAGCTGCAACTGGATTTTGCAGAAACTGAGATTAGATATAAAGATGCTTATCTTGAGATCACAGATTTACCGATAGGCAAGCTTCGTATGGGTCAGTTCTACGAGCCGTTCTGTCTTGAGACGCAAACCAGCAGTAATTATATAACGTTTATCGAGCGTTCTCTGCCGACTATTCTTGCACCAGACAGGCAAACAGGCTTTATGATTTATAATAACGTTTTTAATGAACGAATATATGGCGCCGCAGGTGTCTTCAGGCAGACAAGTGATACCGGCGAGAATGTCGATGACGGTGGTTACAACATAACAGGCAGAATTGCTGTATTGCCAATATACAAAAATAAGGGGGAATCACTTCTGCAATTCGGTGCCGCATATAGCTATAGAAATCCCGATGATACTTTACGAATCAGGCAAAGACCGGAAGCTCATCTGGCTGAATATGCTATCGATACAGGTACATTAGCCTGCGATAGAGAAAATCTGGTAGGCGTAGAAAGCGCCTGGGTCAATGGACCTTTATCATTACAGGCAGAATACATGATAGCTTATGCAGATATTATGGGCGCATCGAACGCACATTTTGACGGATATTATATCGAGGGAAGTTATTTCCTAACCGGCGAACATAGAAATTACAAAACCGAAGAAGCGGTATTTAGCCGAGTCAAACCTAAAAATAACTTCAAATACGGCACAGTTCCCGGGGCATGGGAACTTAAATTAAGATATTCAGCACTCGATTTGAATAATAGCGGCGTATCTGGTGGAAAATTAGATGATATTACAGCGGGTGTAAACTGGTATTTGAATCCGAACACAAGAATAATGTGGGATTACATTCATGCAGATAAAGATGATTCAGGTCAGGCAAATATGTTTTCTATGAGGCTGCAATTTGATTTCTAACAAAACACTAACTCGGAATTAACATAAAACTAACAATTTACTAATATAATTTTTTTAAGGTGAATACGATGAAGTCAATGATTTTGAGAATGTTAATAATAGTAGCTATTCTTAGCTCGGCAAGCGTAATGGCACAGGAAAAGCTTCATATAGAAGGCTCGACGACAGTAGGTCCGATTGCCGATGGTTTTGCGGAAGTGTTCAAAACCATGTATCCTGATGTCGCGATTACAGTCAACAAAAGCGGCAGCGGCAACGGAGCCACCGCGCTTATTGATGGTCGATGCGATATCGCTACGATGAGCAGGTTCATGAAAGACTCCGAATTCAAGGATGCTGTTGCAAAGGGTGTTTTTCCCGTTGCTCATGCTATCGCTATGGATGGTGTCTGCGTAATAGTTCACCCTTCCAATCCCATTAATGCTTTAACAACAGAGCAGGTTCGCAACATATATACAGGTAAGTTCACAAACTGGAAGCAGCTTGACGGACCTGATATTGCGATTGTGATTATCAGCAGGGATACTTCTTCGGGTACGTACGACACATTTGAGAGCTTTATAATGAAAGAGCAGAAAATGGCTGCGAACGTGGAGCAGGTAAACTCGAATCCGCAGATGTTAGCGCGTGTGGAAAGCACACGGGGAGCTGTAGGTTACGTTGGTTTTGGATTTGTTAAGACAAGCGTTAAAGCTGTTACCCTGGATGGAATCAAGCCATCTGTGCAAACAATATTGAGCGGCCAATATCCGGTATCTAGACCGTTATTTATGTTCACGAATGGCTATCCTAAACTCGGCTCCATAACACAAAAATTTGTCTCGTTCTACCTGACTGAGGAAGGCCAGGAAGTTGTCGAGGACAAGGGCTTCGTTGCCTTGACAAATTACTAAAGATAAGTATGGATAATACAAAATCAGAAAAATCAGTACAACCAGCGGTTGTTTTTCAACAGCCGCTGGTTCTTACTTTTGGGCAGGATGTTAAAGGATTCCTGTTCAGGCATATCGGAGCTTTCATACTCTTTTTATTTACATTTACATCTGTGTTGGCGGTGCTGCTGATTTTTTTGTTTGTGGCACTGGAAGCATTTCCTTTTCTGATGAAATTTAGTATTGTTAAATTTCTAACCAGCTCAGCATGGTATCCGGAAGCGTATGATAAAGCTGAATTTGGCACCCTTGCCTTAATCGTCGGCTCTGTTTATGTTACGGCAATATCGCTTGTCTTTTCGGTGCCGGTTGGCGTATTAGCTTCTGTTTTTCTCAGTGATATCGTCTCTTTCAGGATAAGAGCCGTTATAAAACCTATTATTGAAATACTCGCTGCTATACCTTCGGTTGCATATGGCTTTTTTGCCGTCCTGGTTCTTGCACCATGGCTGCAAAAGCATCTCGGGTTCTCAACAGGGACCAACGCTTTGAATTCCTCTCTTCTTCTCTCGGTGATGGCGCTTCCCACGATTATCAGTGTCGCTGAAGATTCGATTTCGGCATCCGGAAGGGAGTTGCGTGAAGCTTCTTACGCACTCGGTGCAACACGTTTCGAGACGATGTTCAAGGTAGTGATACCTGCCGCACATAGCGGCATCATTGCTGGGATTGTTCTTGGTATGATGAGGGCGATAGGCGAAACGATGGTCGTCTGGATGGCTTCGGGCAACGCCGCACAAATTCCTCATCCATGGTGGAATTTGTCTCAATCCATTAAAACTATGACCGCTTCGATAGCAGGTGAAATGGGTGAGACAGCGAAAGGTTCCGACCACTACAGGGCGCTGTTCACGATTGGATTGCTTTTACTTGTGATGACCTTAATGCTGAACCTGGTTAGTGAGTATTTTTTAACACGTGCAAGAAAGTCTTTGGGGAAGAATTAGATGAAGGCGAATTTTCGCATCATTTTTGACAAAATGTTCACAGTCCTGACTGGTCTTGCAGTGCTGAGTATGGTTCTTGCGCTTATTGTTATACTCAGCCCGATGATATATCGAGGACTTGGAGCGATTTTCTTTAAGGGAACTGTTGAGTTCCGAAAGATGCAAACAGCCGAATTTCATCACGGGAATCCCGAGTTGGTAAGGCAGGAGAGTGCTCAAGCTCAGCAAGCCAGGCAGGCTGTTTATAATATGATAAATAAATTCAGGAACGGCGTTGATGCGGAAGAGCTTACAAACCATGCCAGGGAAATTGACAGGACTTTCGGAAAAGAGCTTCAGTTGCAGGATGTTGACAGGGAAAAATATAAAGAGCTTCGCGGATTAAGCAGGGACATTCGTGACAACCTTACAGAAGCCTTTTCGAGCAATGATACCGGGCAGATTAAAAAGCATATCGATTCTGTTTTACAATACGAGTCAGACGAGCGCTTTAAGGGAACCTCAGCGGCGGAATATTTCAAGCTGGCGCACGAATTTTTGGAAATCGCCGGCTCAATTAATTTTCAAAAAAGAGAGCAGTATGAAGGTGATCTTGCAGATTTGGAAAATATCATAATAAAATTGTTAGGTCCTGAATCCGGTGAAGACTCGCCTGTATTGGCGCAGAAACGTTATGGTGCGACAAGATGGGATCAGGCACAAAAATTACTGCACGAATTATCATGGAAAGAGCAGTGGGTAAAACAGGAAAACGCCGGCACGCTTGTACTAATCGAAACTCCGCGTTCCGAGCAGTTTGCAGGGACTGAGCTGGAGCCGTTGTTCGGATATATAAAAGATAATATCGGGAAAATGCTGAATCCCAAATTTACTTTTTACTGGCGCTACTTTTTCGATGACAGCACCCCGGGTCATTATTTCGGAGGTATAGGTCCGGAGATTTTAGGGACATTATTTTTAACTTTATTGAGCATGATTTTTGTCGTTCCGCTTGGTGTTGTAAGTGCTGCTTATCTAACTGAATATAATCGCGAGAATCATGTGATAAGAATTATCAGGATGTGCATCAACACACTGGCAGGCGTGCCAAGCATTGTTTTCGGCTTGTTCGGCATGGCTTTTTTTGTATTGTTTTTTATCCCATTATTCGGCGGTCCGTCGCAACCCTGCATTCTTGCAGGCTCACTGACACTGGCTGTGCTTACACTGCCTGTTATGATTCGTGCCAGCGAAGAGGCGATTAGAACTGTGCCACAGACTTATAAAGAGGCCTCGCTGGCTCTCGGGGCGAGCAAGTTTAGAACTTTTGTTAAGGTTATATTACCTGCAGCGCTTCCGGGTATTTTGACTGGCGTAATTTTGAGCCTCAGCAGAGTTGCCGGTGAAACTGCGCCGATATTATTTACAGCAGGAATCGCCATTGGTCCTGTGCCTCACTCGATTTTTCAGACGACTCGAACGCTTTCGTACGGAAGCTGGGATATGGCAGTTTCAGACAAATTAGCCGCAGAAGTTCCGCATAATCAGTATGGCATGGTAGTTACACTTGTTTTACTTATATTATGCCTTAACGCACTGGCAATAATTCTGCGATGGAAGGTGTTTAACAAACTTAAAGGACATTAATGCCTTGAAGTTGTGACGTAGGGAAAATACAATGGCAATAAAAAATAACAATGAGATGATAATATCGGCTGTCAAGTCAATAAAGGACAAATACAATAGTTCTGAGTTAGAGAAGATTAACATGGAAAAAATAAAGCCGAATAAGCCAAATAAAAAGGTATTATCGGAAGGCAGCCTTTCAGTAATAAGAGCAGATAATTTCAGTTTTTATTATGGCTCGAAAGCAGGCGTTAAAGATATTTCGATGGAAATCTATCCATGTATGGTTACTGCTATAATCGGCCCCAGCGGCTGTGGCAAAAGTACGTTCCTTCGCAGTATAAATCGAATCAACGACCTTATTCCAAATATACGTGTCGAAGGGAAAATGTTTGTCAATAACCAGGATATTTATATGAAACAAATTAACCTTGTCAATCTTCGCCAGCAGGTTGGAATGGTTTTTCAAAAGCCGAATCCATTTCCGAAAAGCATTTTTGACAATGTCGCTTATGGTCCCCGGCTACAGGGAATAAAAAAACGAAGCCGCCTCCAGCAAATCGTTGAAGAAAGCCTGAAGTCAGCAGCTTTATGGGACGAAGTCAGGGATGATTTGAAAAAATCCGCATTGGCGCTATCGGGGGGCCAGCAGCAGAGATTATGTATAGCAAGAGCTTTGTCAACCAAACCAAATGTACTTTTGATGGATGAGCCTTGCTCGGCGCTGGACCCAATAGCAACAACTAAAATAGAGGATTTGATAGAAACACTTAAAAATGATTATACGATAGTCATTGTTACACACAATATGCAGCAGGCGGCGCGTGTGAGTGAAAGAGCGGCTTTTTTCTGTCTCGGTGAGCTGATTGAATACGACCTTACATCGAAAATTTTCAGCAACCCAGGCAAGAAAGAAACTGAAGACTATGTCACGGGAAGATTCGGATAGAATTATGGAAAAATCCGCTATTACAAAAATCATGAAGATTCGAACTGTAAAAAATTATCCGCAGGCTCATAATCACCTGCTCATAGGCAAGGCTCTCGAAATAACAAATACATATGTTCGCCTGCATTGCCGGACTTATCATTACGGCAGCATAGTTAACGGTCCAAAAGACATCCAGGTTGGTGAGCTGATGATTCGTATGGTGCCCTGGAGCCGCATCGAGATTTTAAACGAGCTTCCTTCCGATTTCGATTATATAAACAGTACTATTGCTACCGATAAAAATGGCAAGGTAGCTTTCAAGGACAAACAGCATAGCTGCCTGATCGGTTCGGGAACGAAATACGAAATAAAATATTGAACCGAGAAAGGAAATTTAATATGCCCATTCATTTAAGAAGGGAAATTGAGAACTTAAAAACAGAAATTCTGACTCTCGGAGCTATGGTCGAGCAGCGTGTTAGAGAATCGACCCTTGCAATCGAGAAGCGTGATGAAATTCTCGCAAAGAGCGTTATCGAAAAAGACATAGAAATCGATCAGAAGGAAGTTGAAGTCGAGGAAACCTGCCTGAAGATACTTGCTCTTTATCAGCCAGTCGCGATAGACCTGAGATTTATAATCGCCGCTCTTAAAATAAATAACGACCTTGAGCGTGTAGGTGATTTGGCGGTAAACATAGCTGAACGTGCGGCGTTTCTTAACACGCAGCCGCCTGTTTATGGCTCGTTTAACTTCGTGGACATGGCCGCAAAAGCACAGAAAATGCTAAAGCAAAGTCTCGATGCGCTGGTAAATCTCAGTGCTGATACCGCACGCGAAGTTTGCTCATTCGACGATGAAATTGATATGATGAACAGGCAGGTCTATATACTTGTTCAGAATATGATTCATACAAATCCGGACCAGACCGAAGCTCTGATTCATTTATTATCGGTTTCACGTCACCTGGAGAGAATCGCCGACCACGCAACAAATATCGCAGAAGATGTAATCTATATGGTCGAGGGTGAAATCGTCCGGCACAGAACAGAAGAATACCAGTCAAATATAAGTAAAAACAAAACAAAAAAATAATGAACCTGCCCAATAATAAAAATTGTCTGCATGGAATGACATATTTAGCTAACTTCTTATCCAGTCATCAGTTATATCACATTCTATAATATAATAATAAATTTTAAAATGTTAAGAAAAAAGCTTGACAAATAGAACTCTATATAATAGAGTACTCTATATAATAGATTACAACTTAAGTATATTTTTTTGAGGTTAACATTATGAATATTTCATATGAAGAAGCGCAGACTTCGCTATCATCAGTCAAGAATGTTATGAGCCAAACCCACAGAGCTATTGCTTCATCCAATGCGAATCCTTTACTTATAATCTGGGGTATTCTTTGGATAATTGCGTTTACAGCAACACATTTTAATATGGCTTATGCCGCTGTTATTTTTTCGGCAATGTCAGTTGTAGGTGGTATAGGAACCGCTTTGATTTTCAGGGCGTTTTTCACTAAAGCTCCTGTCAAGGATGCTTCACAAAAAACCGGTTGGCGTATTATTTCTTTTTGGATTTTTCTTTTTGTATTCATTTTTATCTGGCTTATGTTATTAGCTCCCTTTAACGGCATGCAGTGTAACGCATTCATATGTACGGTGGTAATGTTTGCCTACATCGTAATGGGACTATGGTTCGGGAGCAACTTTATGATCATACTGGGGCTTGCCATTACTGGCGTGACATTAGTGGGATTTTATCTTCTGACCTCACATTATTACCTTTGGATGGCTGTAATAGGTGGTGGCGTTCTTTTGGGTACTGGCCTTTACTTAAGATTGCGATGGAGGTGAAAAATGGCACAAATTGATAACATAATTCATCAGCCAGTCAGGTTAAAGATAATGGCATTACTTGTTAGCCTGGATCAGAAAGAACAAGTCAACTTTATTTATCTTCGCAAGCTGCTCAAATTAACAGATGGCAATCTCGGTGCGCATTTGTCTAAACTCGAAGAGGCAGGATACATAAAGCTCGAAAAAACTTTTGTAGAAAAAAAACCTTGTACTTTTATAAGCTCAACAGGAAAAGGCAGAGATGCCTTCGCAGAACATATTAAAGCTCTCGAAGAAATTATTAAAAGTGATAAAGGGTAAAATTATGAATGAGAGCACATTTAAGAACGATAAGATGGAACAAATCACAAGGAGATGGTGGTTCTTTCTTTTATTCATATCGCTTCAGTTTTTTGTGCCGCCTTACGCTTCAAAAGGCTACGAATGGAGTCAATGGGGCGATGTTATCAGGTATTCGCTACAAAATGCTTACGTTAATTCACATTCGCAGTTTTATCCGATCTTTAAAATAATTCCAGTTATCTTAATCGCCCTGATAATCATCTTTAAAAACAAATTTCGTCGTATCTTTGGTATATATATTGCTTTTTCTTATATCATTTTTGCACTTGGTCAAAATATTGCGATAACAGAAAAATACGGCCTGTCAATTTGCACTGTAAATGTAATAATGTTCCTAATAGTTGCATTTTTCTGGATTTGGGAAGCAATAATTCTAAAAAATGATTTTCGTTATTTAAAGCTATCTATCTGGAGATACTGGATCATTCCTCCGTCATTATTGGCATTTTGGGCTCCGTTGAATCCACACAACATTAGACTGGGTGACATGTTCACAAATGGTGCGGGAATGGCTTTTTGTATGATGACTCCTGTTTATGCGGGATTACTTACTTTGTACTGGCCGAAAGTTAATATAGCAACGCTAAGAGTTACCAGTTTGGTAGGTATTATTATAGGTATCTATAATATGATTGTAAATTTTCTCGCTGATCCCGCAACTTTATGGTGGAACGGAGTTCTGCATATACCATTATTGACTATATCTATATATGGATTATTTCTATCTTTGAAAAAATCATCCACAGTAAAACTCGAAAATCTCGATACTGTTCAAGAATTAGGCAAATCTTAATCAAAATCTATTTAAAAATATTCAAATCTTTGTTGCAAAAATGAGTTTTGCAGCCTCTATTAAATAGAAAAACATGTTTTTCAAGAGTAAAGAATGGAAATAAAGTCGGATTCAGTTTTGGTAAAAGCCGTATTGGAAGGCGATCGTAATGCTTATGGCTGCCTGTTCGAGAGGTATGAACGCTCCGTTCAGGCGGTTGCTTTGTCAATTCTTGGCGATTTCCATGCAGCACAGGACACCGTCCAGGAATCTTTTCTTACGGCGTATAAAAAATTAGGCGGATTGCGAAACAGCTCATCTTTCGGTCCATGGGTCAGGAAAATTGCCCGTCGAAAAGCGCTGGAAATAAAACGTAACGTACAGAAAAGAGATGACGCGAAACAGCACATAACAAGTACAGTTGTTAATGATGGTGAAATAGATAAAGCGAACCATGAGCTTCTTTATGCTGTTCTGCAATTGCCTGAACATGAACGTACGGTAGTTATGCTTCGGTACTTCGATAATCATTCGACAAAAACGATTAGTGAAATAACAGGAAGATCGATTGGTACGGTAACAATGCAGCTTTCGCGTGCTCATGCACGTTTATATAAATTGCTGAAGGGGACTAATTATGAAAAATAATAAAGAAATTGAAAACAGGCTCGATAAGCTGGGAGAATTACTCAGGTCAGAGCCTTCGGTTATAAAAAATGGTATGCAGAAAATCGAACATATTGAGCAACCGAAAAAATCAAAGTCTGTATCTTTTCTGCCTGCTCTTTATAAATCGGGAATCGGATTAGCAGCTTGTTTATTGATAGGAGCTTTTCTGTGGCTCACAACTTTTTGGCCTGCGAGTATTACATTAGCGGATGTTCAAAATTCAATAGGCTCCAAAGAATGGATTCTTATTAGTTATGATGATGCGAGAAAAGAATGGGTAAATCTAAAGGATCGCCGCTGTTTTGTTTTTTACGGAGACTATCCAAGTTATTTCTATACAGGGATGCGTGACCATGTTAAGGGTATCTGGCGATTTTATCATACCAACTGGGGCCAGCAAATTAATGAAGAAACTTTTGATGTACGTCCATACCCTCAAACGCCCTGGGAATATGCTATAGGCGGCTGGGATGATACAGGTAGAACCGGATTTCCTCACACAATAATAGAAAAAGTAAATGACATTATTGATGATCGAAATGTTGTTCGTTTTGATAAATATAGTGTCGGACCTCTCGATTTACGTGTACTTACTGAGCAGGTCTGGGCTGATCCAGAAACTCGTTTACCTGTGAGGATTCGAAAGTATTCAGAGCCGGATGAGTTCGATACAGGAGATTTTTCTTTCCCTGAAACTGGTCCTTCGAGTATATTTGATATTGGGGCACCAAAGAATTTAAAAGTTATAAGTAACTGGGGAATTACGGATCCGGGAGCCTTAGCAATTATAGATGCCGGAAAAAAAGCTTCTCATAATCTTCCGAAAAACATGCGCATTATCGAAAAAAGAGATATTTTGATCAAAATATACTATCAAATTGGTAATAAGTTGCGAACTGAATACTATGGCAAGGTTGATGACAATAACAGGCTTCTTCCCATCGATTATCCGGAGACAAATGATAATATTCGTCAGTGGGCAATTAATAATTTAACTCGTTTTGTCTTAAATATTTGCGACGGCGAATATAACTATTTCACCGGAATAAAAGACGCACCATTTGTACCGGATACATATCCAAGTGTGGAATATCAGGATAGTATGGAGATTGGGATTCTTGGACCTTTTGATAATCAATGGCCATATATTGGCAACGTCGGTCCGATTTGGGTCGTGAAGGATGAACCTAATACACCTCCCGGATGTGTGCTAATGCGTTATGAAGGAACCGGAGTACGCCGTGACTGGTATATAGATACAGAACACGATGATATTTGTGTAAAAAAGATAGAGTTTCATGAATATGAAGACTCCGGCGAATTTATAAATCCATCAGAAACCGAATGGACAAATTTAACTCAACTTCCTTCAGGACAATGGTATGCTAGAACAGCAGAAAGAAAGGGAAAAGTTCTGGAAGAGTATGATGTGAAATTGCTAAGTGATTCTGAAATTGAACAGCTTACAGGCAAAAATGACTCGAAAGGTTTTTTTGACGGCGTAAAAGTAATGAAAAGCGAGATGGATAAAGGAAAGAAAGTAAAATTCTGGGCGAAATAGTTCTTGTAATTTATTGGTCGTTACGTTCTTCAATATGAATCTGGACATTTTCTCTATAGCCGCTGGATGAATTGGAATCGTCATTGTCTTTTGTAATCAGGAATATTTTAACCGCAGTAATAAGGCAGCCAATTCCAATTACCCAGAATACTATTGATGCGAGAGTCGCGAATAATTTAGGCAGAAGATAAATAAGAAATCCGAAGCCGATAATAACCATTCCGATTATGAATATACCAGCCGCAAAAGCCCTCGATGCCCTTGAAATTGTATTTGAATAAAATCGAAAAACCATAAGTTTTTCCTGTAAAACAGAAAAGCGGATTCCACATTATTTTAATGCGGAATCCGCTTGTTATCAAATATTTTAATACATTCCGCCTCCCGGAGGCATAGGAGCAGCTGGTTCTTTCTTTTCAGGAATCTCACTGACTATTGCATCGGTGGTCAGAAGTAATGAAGCAATTGAGGCACCGTTCTGCAGCGCGACTCTCTCGACTTTTGTCGGGACAATTACTCCGAACTCGATCATATCACCATATTCTTTAGTGAGTGCGTTGTAGCCGAAATTCTTTTCCGTGCTTTCCATGACTTTTTGAGCAACGATTGAGCCGTCAAGACCTGCGTTCTTTGCGATTTGCTTAATCGGCGCTATCAATGCCCTGCGCACGATATCGACCCCGACTTTCTCGTCGCCTGATGTTTTTATTTTATCGAGTACCGAGAGAACTCGAAGAACTGCGACACCTCCGCCGGGTAAAATTCCTTCTTCGACCGCGGCACGACAGGCATGTAAAGCGTCCTCGACTCGTGCTTTCTTTTCCTTCATTTCCGCTTCCGTTGCCGCACCGACCTGAATTTGAGCAACGCCGCCGGCTAATTTCGCAAGTCTTTCCTGGAGTTTCTCGATATCATAATCACTGGTTGAAATATCAATCTCATTCTTTATCTGGTCGATTCTTCCCTTGATTGCCTCGTTGCTTCCTGCTCCTTCGATAATTGTAGTGGTGTCCTTATCGATACTAACTCGTTTGGCTCTTCCGAGCTGGTGCAACTCGATATTTTCAAGCTGGAGTCCCAAATCCTCGAATATCGCATCGCCGCCGGTGAGGATTGCAATGTCACTTAGAAGGGCTTTTCGTTTGTCACCGAATCCAGGAGCTTTCACAGCGGCAACCTGGAGTATGCCGCGAAGTTTGTTCACTACGAGTGTTGCCAGGGCTTCGCCTTCGACTTCTTCAGCTATAATCAATAATGGTTTTCCCTGTTTTGCAACTTTTTCAAGCACGGGAACAAGAGATTTGACGGTGCTTATTTTCTTTTCATGTATAAGAATGTATGGTTTTTCCAGCACTACTGACATGCTTTCAAGATTGTTAATAAAGTGCGGGCTGAGATATCCCCTGTCGAACTGCATACCTTCGACCAGCTCGACAGTTGTTTCGAGCGACTGGCCTTCCTCAACTGTGATGACGCCGTCTTTGCCGACCTTGTCCATTGCCTCGGCCAGTTTCTTTCCTATCTCTTCATCCTGGTTGGCTGAGCACGTTGCAACCTGCTCGATTTGCTTTGTCGAGCTGACAGGAATACTCATGGTTTTTAATTCTTCAACAATTTTTTCTACAGCTTTTTCAATACCCTTTTTAACCTGCATGGAATTGGCGCCTGCAGTGATATTTTTCAGGCCTTCGTCAAAAATACTCTCTGCAAGAATCGTTGCTGTTGTTGTTCCGTCTCCTGCTACATCGGATGTCTTTGACGCAACTTCCTTAACCATAAGTGCGCCCATATTTTCATAAGGGTCTTCCAGCTCAATTTCTTTTGCGACTGTAACGCCGTCTTTTGTAACGGTCGGTGAGCCGTAAGATTTTTCCAGAACTACGTTTCTGCCGCACGGTCCGAGTGTGATTTTAACTGCCTCAGCAAGTTTCTTCACACCTTTTTGAACAGCGGCTCGTGCGTCAGTACCAAAAGCTATTTTTTTAGCTGCCATATTTATATTCTCCTAATTCTTGGCTAAAGTTTCTTTTTCTGTTACTTCTCGATAATCGCCATAATATCTGATTCACTCATGATGAGGTATTCTTTACCGTCTATTTTTATGTCTGTGCCGGCATAGCTCGTGAAAAGTACCAGATCACCCTTTTTTACTTCCAACTTTCTTATAGTGCCGTCGTCGAGCATTTTACCTTCCCCGACGCTTACGACTTTACCCCTTTGAGGTTTTTCCTTGGCGCTGTCCGGCAGAACTATTCCGCCGGCTGTTTTGGTCTCTGCCTCGAGACGCTGAATTAGCACCTTATCTGCCAATGGTCTGATTTTCATTGTATTGTTACTCCTTTCAAAACTTAAATATATTACTATGATATTTCTTGATAAACAACCTGTCTAACTGTTCGCGAAGAATATTCATATCAACAGGTTTATCGATTACACTGAAAATATCCAGCTGCAAAGCCTTGCAAAGCAGAGCTTGACAGGCGCTGCTTGTTAATAGAATACATGGCAGCAGGGGGTAGCGCATCCGGATTATTTTTATCACAGCCAGCGCATCGGCCTTGTCAGAGTCCATATCAAAAATTGTCGTATGAATCCTTTTTTTCCGGATAATATTTAAAAAATCCGAAGCATTCCCGGCAACAAGCAGATTTATTCCTCTTGGCTGAAAAATATTCTTGAGCGCCTCCGGCCAGGCCCAATTCGCTTCACTTGCCAGAACATTTACTTCATTTAATTGTGATGTATCATAAACCATAATCTATATATTCCCAATTAAAATTCAATATGCAAATTTCATGCCATTAGTTTTTATGAATATCATCTTTTACGTAACACATTGTCATATATAAAGTTATGAAATTTGAACAATTTTGTAAAATCTGCCAAAATCCAAATTATAAAAAAAATTCTGCCAACCTGACAGATTTGATAAACAATATCTATTGTACCGGTTGTAATACCTGAATATAGCCCTTAATCACAATTTTCAAAAGTATTACAATATTCATTATAGGTCTTTATTTGTTTGAGCAGCTATTTCCTGATACAATAAAGATATTCACTTTTTAAGAAAAAATTTCAATTTTTATATTGTTAAGTATAAAATAGGTAAAATATAGCTTGGCTTTTTAGATAACATGGATAAAATTGATTAACTTGGTTAAAATATGTACCGATATATCACTTAAAACTCACGAAATTTATGCAAATCGATATATAAATGCCAAGGTGAGGAATGAAAATATATCGAACAAACTTATTTATAGTTGCGTAAGAACGCAAAATACAAAGGAGATATAGAATGAAAAAGTGCTTGAATATCTCACTTCTTCTACTCGTTTTCATAATATCGGGTTCCCTAAGCTGCAGGGGACTTCATAAATCCGAAACAGGCGAGCCGGATTATAATAGTTTCTTGCCGGTTGATTCCATGAGGCCGACCGGACAGGCTTCCGGCGTATCTCATTTGGAAAATATTCCTGAAGAAAACGAGCCTGAAACTCCACCTTCCTATACAGAAACTTTAAGACCAGCACTGGTTTCAGTAAGTGAGTCAGGCTCATCAGTTGTCTCAAGAACTTATCCCTGGGCTGAATGCGGAATTGTTCAGTTGGATAAGATTATGCCTAAGGAAACAAAGAAGAACCAGCAGTTTAATTATACAATTAAAATCACAAACCTTACCGATAGTCTTCTTTCGGATATTATAGTTAATGAAGAGTATCCGACAAGCTTTAAGTTAATAAGCACTAATCCAACGGCGCAGGAAAGCCCAAACAAGCTTACATGGGAAATAGATTCACTTGGACCGAAAGCGTCACGTCAAATTACAGTTTCCGGCATGGCGGATTATGCCGAACCTCTTAAATATTCCACAACTGTTCAAACACCGATAATTCCGGCAGTCGCTACTGTCGAAGTTATTCAGCCAAGTTTGAAACTGGTGAAGAGCATGCCTTCGGAATCTATGCTCTGCGATTTAATCCCCGTAAAGTATATTATCACCAATGATGGAACCGGAGCAGTAAATCATATCAGGATCGTAGATACTCTCCCGCCGGGCTTGCGAACCACGGACGGCAAAGGCGAAATTTCGATTGATGCAGGTACCCTGGTCGAGAATCAGTCCCGAGAATATACAGTTGAGCTTCGGGCTGCAAAAATCGGAACGTATATGAGCAAAGCAACAGCGAGCTCTTCAGATATGGGTCTCAGGGCTGATTCGTCTGAAATTACAACAACAGTAAGCCAGCCTGTATTGACAATAACTAAGTCAGGCCCAGAGCACCTGTATATCGGAAGACCTGTAACGTACGAAATAATCGTATCAAATAAATCCGAAGTTACTGCCAAAGATGTCGTCGTGGAAGATACGATGCCGGAAGGAGTATCCACAGTTAAAGCTACAAACGGTGCACAGCTTACCGAATCTAATACAAAACTGACATGGAAGCTCGACAGTCTCGCACCAAATACATCCGAGACTTTCAGGGTTTCATACACACCTACGACACCTGGTGTAATTACAAACGGTGCTACTGCATCAGCTTATTGTGCCCAGGCGGTAACAGCTTCGATGCGAACTGTTGTAACAGGCATCCCGGCTGTCAATCTTGAAGTGACCGATCTCGACGATCCGGTAAGAGTAGGAAACCGGGTTACTTACCTGATTACAGTAACCAACCAGGGCTCGGCGCCTTTGACGAACATTCTTATTGCATGTGTGCTTGAAGATAATGTCAGATACATCTCATCAGCGGGATCAACTTCCGGCACGATGGAAGGCGACAGGCTGAGATTTCTCCCCTTAGGCTCTCTCGGACCCCAGGAGAAAGCCGTTTGGCGTGTAGTTGTACACGCAGTAACGAAAGGAGATGTCAGGTTCAAGGTTATAATGAACAGTGATGAGCTTACCCGCCCAGTCGAGAAAACCGAAGCTACGTATCTTTACGAATAGTTTGTAGATTCTTAAAAAAGAGAAATCGCCATAATATACTTCGTATTATCCAAAGTATTATCCGACAGAACCTCATAACCTATGGGAAATCACTTTGGCGTAACAACAAAGAATATTACCACCTGTCCGCAGTCGGAGCGTTTGTCCCTGTTTAACCGTCAAAGTGTGAAAGCCGGGCTAAAAAAACATTCTTAAAGCTCATTATTCTCACTCATTAAAATATTTTCGCATTATTATAACAACCTTAATAGATTTTTATCCTAAATTTTATCATTCAATTCCGCAATAGAAAATCCTTCAGAAGTAATAACATGTTCTTTATCAGTCAAAATCAGCCAGGGCAGCGCTTTTACGCCCCAGTTGAAACGTATTTGCTCTTCATTATCCTTAATCATTCCGAGCGGTAATGAAACATTATACTCCTTGAGCCAGTCATTTAGAATATTTCTGTCTGTATCTGTAGTATGAACAGTAATCAGAACGATATCTTTTTCTTTAAGCTCATCTGTTTTTTTGTTTAGCTCGAGTATGCAATTCCTTGAAGGTCGCTGTTCCATGTCCCAGAAACAAATAAGAATCGATTTGTTTTCAATATTCGCTGGCTCCGGATTGATATTTAAATCATTGAAATCAGGTAAAACTTTACCAATTAATGAAGGTGTATATGCTTCCTTGTTCATTATTTCAAGTTCCAATACACCAAGATCGAGCGGCTCATCGCTCCTGCCTCCCGGCATTTCCGAAATCTTGAAAGCATGAGTAATAATGCCGATTCTGTCTCCAATTGGAATCCGTGAGTCTTGCGGGGGACCATAAGCGTTGGCGGTCAGAGTATAAAAACCTTCAGGGACATCATCTATGGAAAACGTCCCGTCACTTTCTACATTAAAACTCATTTGGGTATAAGGATTATTGGGGGAGCTGATATTCAAATGTGCGCTGAACTGCTGTATATCAACTTTATCTTTAACATAACCAGGAATATTTATTTTTCCTTTTACGGAGCAACCGGTTCCGCCTATTGTTACTTCAAGTGTCTCACCCGGTATGATTTCGACGTGCTTGCAGTGACTGTAAGTATAAGAATGCTCGGTAAGTCCAACCTTGCGACAGACCCTTGCTTTTCCCGGGATAATTCGCTCGAAAACAAATTCTCCGTTTTCATCGGTAACTGTATCGTAATTACTGTAATAATTTATGCCGTTCTGTTCAGAACCACTATCATACATCAACAATATTTCCTTGTTTTTGCCAGGCTCTTTTCCGATTAACAGTTTGCCATCTATTTTAGACCATGCTTTTAGTGTTAATTCAGAGGAAGCGGCTAATTCATCGCTCGATATTTGCAAAAAGCCGTCATCGTGCAATATTACAAGGATAAAATGATCGCTTTGGGGAGGGAAAGAAAATTTACCATCCTGTTTTACTTCATTAGCAGATTTACAATGCAATCTGAAAGGCCGCTTGTCCATTCTGACCGTTCCTTTTGCTCCATATCTTCCGGGAACCATTCGAACCAGAGGCAAAAAGCTATGGCGTTATTTTCATCGTAAATGTACAAGCCCCAGCCTGCCATATTATATTCTGGTTTAGGGGGTCTTTTCCATGATAAACCGCCTCCTTTACCAACACTTTTGTATTTTTCAGGGGTTGCGCGTGGCGCAAAATATTTCGGATTTCGCTCCATTGCTTCAAGCACTTTTTCGCTTATTGATTTATTAATGAGCTTTTTCTCATGCAGAAGTTCGAAAAACTGGACGATACCTTTTGCAGTACCATGCTGGGGCGGTAATTCACTCTTTGGAACAACACGAAGATTATAAACACGCTCATCGAGTACTTTGTCAAGTATTCCAGGCTCCGGTAAAATATTCATGCTTATTCCTTCTATTGACAATTTGTCGGCGAGAGAATTAACATTTTTATAACCAACTCGTTTTGCCAGAGAATTCGTTGCTTCATTATCGCTTATACCAATCATTTTGTCGATTGCATCTGAAATCGAACATGTTTCATTTTCAGAGCCACGCTCGATGACGATTGAATCTGATAAACTGAGATTGCCTTCATCTTCCTGTCGTATAATTTCCAGTAAAACGAATATTTTCACAATGCTGGCCATACATGCCGGCTGCTCGCACTGATACTCAATTACCTGTCCGGTAGAAAAATTCATTCCGTAAAATCCAACCACCCCGGGACAGTCTTTTGCCAATGTTACTAACTCCTGCGTCGTCTCAATAACACGAAGTGCGTCATACGGATTGTTTAATGGAGGGATTTCTAATTTCACGCCTTCACGAACATAAGTCTTTTTCGTGACGCCATTTAGAATATATTCTACCTCAAGTTGTTTGGGGTATCCGAAAAGAGGGTCTCCGGCAATATTATTGGAAGAAAAAATCGCAAGCTGATTTTCATTAATGTTGTCCTGAAGCTCCTCGGTAATATCCAGCCATTGGTCTTTGGCTCCGTATCGTGCAGAAATTATTTTTAGCTGCTTTACCTGCTCCTGCTTTGGCAAAGGTGGTAAAGATTTTTCAGAAGCAATTTCTTTTACCAACTCCTGAAATGTTTTATTATTTTTGTCAGACCTTGAAGACCAATTTGAAAAAATAAGCAGAGCGGCTATCAAAACAAAACACAAAGCCAGAGATTGCAGAAGAACTTTCTGTCTATTTGAAAAGTATTTTATGATAAATTTTGTAAGAGAGAGCATAAATCTTTATAGATTGAAATTTTTCAATTTATTTCCAATAACTAAATCAATTTTATAATTGTCTTCTTATAAACGCAAACAGGATTTTCATTACATAAAAATTTTGGAATTGAACCTATATTTTTTTAAATCATGATATTTTCTTATGATTTCTCCTTCTTGAAAAAACTCTGCTAAACGTGTATAAAGTAAGTTTTGTCCAGAAATGATTCAGGGCAAGTATATTTTTTATGCTCAAATGGTGTGCAGCTCATGCTTCGTAGCGAAGTTCTACTTCGCAGAGCAGCAAGCACACCCCACGAAAAATGAAAAGGGAATACTATGTTAGTTGTTCATGTTTTTGTTCATGTTAAGCCGGAAAGAATCGAAGCGTTCAAAGCCGCTACTATCGAAAATGCCGAAAAAAGCATTGGTGAGCCGGGAATAGCGAGATTCGATTTTGTGCAGCAGAAAGATGATTTCTCCCGCTTTGTGTTGGTTGAAGTTTACCGAACTCCAGATGACCCGGCCAGGCACAAGGAAACGGTACATTATCAGAAGTGGCGTGATACTGTAGCGGATATGATGGCCGAACCTCGAACAAGCGTTAAATACTCCAATGTTTTTCCTGACGAAAAAGGCTGGGATTTTGTGGATGAATTATGAATTTCGAATTTGCAACTGCTACACGTATCATATTTGGTCAGGGCACAGTCACCGAAGCAGCATCAATTGCTGCGGGGATGGGAAAACGCGCATGTCTTGTTACTGGAAGCTCTATCGAACGCGCACAAGTTTTAATTGAAAAGCTTGAAGAGAATAAAATCGAATACGTCACATTTTGTGTATCGGGTGAGCCGACAACAACTATTGCCAAATCCGGAACCGAAACAGCACGCAAAAACGAATGTGACTTTGTAATAAGCTTTGGCGGTGGAAGTGTTCTCGATACAGGCAAAGCCATAGCCGCGATGCTTACAAATTATGGAGAGCTTGAGGATTACCTTGAAGTAGTAGGAATGGGAAAACCGCTTGTTAACAGAGCCGCTCCTCATATAGCTATTCCCACGACAGCCGGAACCGGCGCTGAAGTCACTCGTAATTCAGTGCTTGGTGTGCCGGAGAAAAAGGTCAAAGTCAGTATGCGAAGCGCATTGATGCTACCTTCAGTTGCGCTAGTAGATCCCCTGCTGACTCACTCGATGAGTCCATCTCTCACTGCGTTCACAGGACTCGATGCTTTAACTCAGCTCACAGAAGCCTTCGTTTCCGGTAAGTCAAATCCCTTGACAAATGGTATATGTCTTGAGGGTATTACGGCGGCAGGGCGCTCATTGCAAAAAGCGTATGAAAATGGTAATGATGCAAACGCGAGAAATAATCTGTCACTTGCGAGTTTGTTCGGAGGTTTGGCTCTGGCTAACGCCGGACTTGGTGCGGTGCATGGTTTTGCGGGTCCTTTGGGCGGAATGATTTCTGCTCCGCATGGTGCGATTTGCGCTGCTCTGCTTCCGTTTGTAATTGAAGTAAACGTTCGGGCATTGCAAGCTCGCAATCCCGATTCAAAGTTTCTGGAAAGATATAATGTCGTTGCGAAAATTCTAACAAATAATCAAAATGCCCGGGCAGAAGAAGCTATCGAATGGATACGGAATCTGTGCAAAACTATGCAAATTCCATCGCTAAAAAAACTGGGTTTGGAAAACAGAGACATTCCGACAGCGGCTGCAAAATCGCGTAAATCGAGCAGTATGAAAGGTAATCCAATCGAATTGAAGGATGAAGAACTTTCGGAAATTCTTGAAAAAGCATCTTATTAGAGTTGACGTGTATTCTACAATTCAATTACAATAAAGCCCTTTATAGAAAATAAATTTGTTGAAAGGAAAGCAAAAGATGAAAATTACAAAAAATGAATTTGGCAAAACCAAAGATGGTAAATCCGTAGATATTTACACACTCGTCAATAGCAGTAATTGTGAAGTCAGAATAACCAATTACGGCGGTATTGTAGTATCTCTGAATGTTCCCGACAAAAATGGCCAGTTAGGTGATGTCGTGCTGGGATATAACAATCTCAATGAATACATGGAAAACAGCCCGTTTTTCGGTGCCCTTATAGGAAGATATGGAAATAGAATCGCCAAAGGTAAATTCGAGCTTAACGGCCAGGCATATATGTTTGCTATAAATAATGGTCCAAACCACCTTCATGGAGGGATAATTGGTTTTGATAAAGTTGTCTGGGATGCAAAGGAAATTCAAAATGATAACGCCGTGGGACTGGAACTTTCGTATTTCAGTAAAGACGGCGAAGAAGGCTACCCGGGTAATTTGAAAGTAACTGTAAAATATCTCTGGACTAATGACAATGAATTGAAAATCGATTACGCTTCAACAACGGATAAAACAACTGTTGTGAATCTTACCAACCATTCATATTTTAACCTTGCGGGTCAGGGAGATATACTGAACCATGAGATGATGATCAATGCAGACAAGTTCACGCCTTCCGATGAAACTCAAATTCCCACAGGTGAGCTTCGCGATGTTAAGGGAACACCTTTCGACTTTACATCGCCGACCAAAGTAGGCGCCAGAATCAACGAAGATGACGAACAGTTGAAATTCGGTTATGGTTATGACCATAACTTCGTACTCAATAATTCCGATGGCTCTCTTCGCAAAATCGCAAGCGTGTATGAGCTAACAACGGGCAGACTTATGGAAGTTTTCAGCACAGAACCTGGAGTACAGTTCTATTCAGGTAATCACCTGAATGAAACAATGATTAGCAAAGAAGGCACGCCGTATAAAACACGTTATGGATTATGCCTTGAAACTCAGCATTACCCGGATTCTCCGAATCATCCGGAATTTCCATCGACTACTCTTGAGCCTGGTCAAAAATACTCAACAACGACTATTTATAAATTTTCAACAAAATAACATTGAAGCATATAATTCGTTCCTTTAAGTACAGGAATTATCGCCTGTTTTTTATGGGCCAAAGCCTTTCGTTGATAGGCACATGGATGCAAAGGCTTGCGATAGGATGGCTTGCGTATGAATTGAAAGATTCTGCTCTGATACTCGGTCTGGTAGCGTTCTCAGGCCAAATACCTGCGTTGTTTCTCACGCCGCTCGGAGGCGTCGCTGCTGATAATTACAACAAGCATAAAATTCTGATTATTACCCAGACACTTGCTATGGTTCAGGCATTTGTTTTGGCTATGCTTGTTATGAGCAATCATATCACAATCTGGCTTTTAATGTCGCTAAACGTTTGTTTGGGAATTATTAATTCACTTGATATGCCGACTCGCCAGGCATTTGTTATTGATATGATAGACAATAAAGACGACTTGAGCAATGCAATCGCACTTAATTCATCTATGGTGAATTTTGCCAGGCTTGCGGGACCGACTCTTGCGGGATTTATAGTCGCGGCTTTCGGAGAAGGTATGTGTTTCCTTATAAATGCTGTAAGCTACCTTGCTGTTATCGCTTCGCTTTTACTAATGAGAACCACACCAAAATTAACGCCCACAAAAGCTCCTGCTTTGCTCCAGCTTAAGAAAGGACTTCAATATTCGTTCGGCTTCGCTCCAATAAAATATATTATTCTTCTACTGTCTATTGTGAGTCTTACAGCAATTCCATATATGGTTCTCATGCCGATTTTCGCAAAGGATATTCTTCAAGGCGGACCCAGAACACTCGGATTTTTGATGGGTTTCGCTGGAATAGGTGCGCTAATTGGCGCGATTTATCTTGCATCGAAAAGAACTGTTTTGGGTCTGGGTCGAGTTATTGTAATCGCAACGAGCCTGTTCGGAGCCTCTCTCATAGCATTTTCTTTTTCAAAAACCATTTGGCTCTCAGAGGGATTGCTTCTGTTTGCCGGAATGGGAATGATGATTCATATGGCGGCATCGAATACGATTTTACAGACGATAGTAAGCGATGACATGCGAGGACGTGTAATGAGCCTTTATGCGACCGCGTTTATGGGTATCGCACCGTTCGGCAGCCTTCTGGCTGGAGGCCTTGCAAATAAAATCGGCGCACCAGCAACACTTATCATTGGCGGCTCGACATGTATAGCCGCAGCAATGGCATTTGCTTATAAACTACCTGTCATGAGAGCATTGGCAAGGCCCGTTTATATCGAAAAAGAAATTATTCCGCCGGTAGAAAAAGGATTACAGAGCGCATCGCAGTTATCTGTTCCACCCGAAAATTAATAATCAATATCATTGCAACAGAAACAGTCTTTCAAGACATATTCGCTGATCTCCACCAATCATGGTTCTCTTTTTCCAGCTCCTGGGCCGAAGGGAATGGATAAAATAGAACTTGGTCATGATTACCCACATAAAATCCGCTTTTTATGACACGGTACTTAACAGATTGCGGCTGAATGCGGTTTACTGTTTTAATATTTTTATTGCCGCTATGAAGCTCATTAAGACAATCACGAATATGATCGATATTGTGGTAGGGAAGGTTCTCAATCTCTTTACTTTTTAGGTCATTAGAAAGTCCTGCAAGCTCCATTTCCACAAAACAGATTTTCGGAACTGAGACGGTTCTATTGGGATCTGTAATGAATTTGCAGAACTCTTCCGGCTTTAGAAGGCTCGCAATAAGAGGATGGACAGGACAAAGTTCCTGGTATAAATGGAACTTGCCTACGATTTTGTCATCCATTGCAGCTTTTTTTAGCTCAAGAACCCGACCATCACGTGTTGCAAGCCATAAACTACCCAGATTTTCAACATTGATATGCTCCAATACTCGATATGTCGAAACATAAACCGAATGTTTTGGCTGGCCGTCAGAATGAGGTTGACAGTCTTTAAGTGCCTTATCAAGCTGGAAATAATCACTTTTAATGTTGCCTGTCACATCAAAATAAATCGCATGTTCGCTTGCACGTTTTTTGGTTCCCACCGCAAGGTAAGTACCAAAATGCTTCGGCTCCAGCATCGAGACCACCAAAGACTCCGGAAACAAAGATAGATACACATAGGTCTGGACCATAATAGCTCCTTATTTTCATTTTTGTTATTTCAGTTTCTTTTTCATTTCTATGGATAACAGAATGTTATCCTGTTTTCAAAATTATACCACGTTCATTTCTGGAAGCAATATGAAGTGTTCAAACATTTTTTAATTATTTACGGATTTTTATCAGAAGTTTCTTTTCTTAGATATCTAATATTCAACTGAGAAAAATAATTGTTATATCCAGAGTATTAGCATATGCTTGTTTCGTGCAACCTATTATAGAAAATTGATAATAGTTAGTGGGTTGCCAGCCCATTAATCCACGTTGATATTGCCAGGTATATCTTCAGCGTAACCAACAAAAGAATAATCACAACCCTGCAAACTATTAGGGAGAGAAGGTATTCCTTCATGTTCAGGATCATCGTCGCCTTTTATCATCTTGTGGTTACAAGTTGCCCCACAGAATTCTTCCAAACGTGCCACTTCTTCGGAATCCCATCCTACACAAACAGTCCAATAGCCATTGTTTCCATATACATCAAAGTAAGCTAATTGGTTATTATAAGGTGAGTTTCTGATCCAATCGAAGGTATAATGAGAATTTAAAGCATACTCTTCTACCACCTGTATATATGCAACATTGAAGTAACTATTCATAACTGCTATCACCCATGAGGAGTCTGGAGGGGCCCAAGGATTCCATTTTACATCATCTGTATTAATACCATAAACGGAGCCTGGAGGTGTAGGATTTGTCCGATTCAGTCTGAAGCATTACAGTTGGCGCTGGTAATTCTCCACTGACATATTCAGCATAATATTCACCTTCATAATAAATGTTCCACCACCATTTAGTTATACCGTTACCCCCAGTATAAGGATAATTATCCGGATCGTAAGAGTTGCTTTCGAAAACCATTGTCTATTCCAAAATCGCGGCGGGAGGATTTTTCCACGCCGCGGTTATAATGATTATTTGCTATTGATTCTTAAAATTATTCAGCTTTCTTAGTATTCCTTTTTCTCCATTTTATTTCTCTAAATCAGTGATCTTATATACTGAATAAACAGGTTCACCATCAACAATTGAATATCGTAATATAAATTTCTGTTTCTTTATAGTTAGATTAAAAACCGAATAATCTCCATAAGCACAAACAGTATTTAGAAACATGTTATTAGGAGAGTAAGATGGGATCATCCTTTTGGAGGAAATTGGTCTTAACGATATATTGTTATTAGGGTCATATTCTATTTTTTCTAATTCGTCAGATTTATTAAGTAACTCTAAAGCATCTCTTTCTTCATATAGACTATCTGTTGTACCATTTGGATCCATTATAAAAAAACGCAGTGAGTTAGCACGGATAAAAGCAAGGCAGAACTTATTAT
>CAYSHS010000006.1:0-25345 GCA_964430845.1 uncultured Pirellulales bacterium
GGCGCCGTTTGCGCAAACGCTTATTATTGCTAAAAAACACGACAGGGTTGCTCATGCCTATCTTTTCACAGGCACACGCGGCGTTGGGAAAACCACTATGGCAAGAATCCTGGCTAAAGCACTGAACTGCCTCTCGGCGGATGAGCCGACACCAGAGCCTTGCTGCAAGTGCGTAAGCTGCATCGCGGTAAATCTTGGCGAGGATATTGACGTTATCGAGATAGACGGCGCCACTAATAACGGCGTAGAGCAGGTGCGCGAGCTTAGGCAAAATGCCATTTACAGACCTGCAAGGGCGCGTTTTAAAATTTATATTATCGATGAAGTTCATATGCTCAGTACAGCGGCGTTTAACGCATTGCTGAAAATCCTGGAAGAGCCGCCAAGCCATGTAAAATTCATTTTCGCTACAACAGAGCCGAATAAAGTCATCCCGACAATTCAGTCACGTTGCCAGAGATTCGATTTTCGCAACATTGGCCCTGCCGTAATAGCAGGACAATTAAAATCGGTGCTTGATCATGAAAAAATAAAGTTTGAGGAAGACCTGGTAATGTCCCTTGCGAAAATGGCAAATGGCTCGATGCGTGATGCCCTGAGCCTGCTTGACAGGCTGCTTAGCACCGGGATTGAGCCTCTTACGATAAAGCTGCTCGAAGAATTTCTCGGACAGCCCAACAGTGAAAAACTTTGGAATTTGATAGACAAAATAGCCGAAAGCGATGCTGCAGGAACGCTCGCTGCGATTGAGGATTTAATCAGTGTCGGTATTACTGAAGTGCAGATTGCCGATTCGCTTGTTGATTATATGCGCGATTTAATGGTTGTTAAATCCACAGGCGCCAAAAGCGATTTGGTTGTTATGACCGAGCAGCAAAGACAGCGTGCAGGTGCATTGGCTGAAAAATTCGATGTCGCCGCACTTGTATATAATATCGCTACTTTGGAAAAACTTCACTGGTCGATTAAAAACAGCGACTCGAGCAGGGCGCTTCTGGAAGCCTCTCTGTTACGATTCGCATTGAGCGAGCATTTTCTGAATGTCGAGAGCCTTCTTTCACAAATGAAATCAGGCTCAGTTTCAGGAGCTGGCTCCGCCGCAGTTAAAAAAAAAATCCCAGTTCCGGTAAATAATCCACCTTCGAATGAGCCGCTGCTCGCTAACCGCCAATCACCTGCCACACACACCGAGTTACGAGTCACGAGTCACGAGCCACTGTCTTTACAGATGATTCAAAATAACTGGCAAAATATTTTACAGGGGATTTCCAAAAATCTCGGACCTGGCACAGGCGGCTTACTAAGCTCAGCAAAACCAAGCCGTATGGAAGAAGGTACCTTAACTCTTGAGTTCCCACCATCAGCCAAAACGCAAAAGACAATGTGTGAAAGCAATGGTAGAGCCGAGCAAATAAAATCTTTTTTAAGTGAAGAATTTTCAACACCTGTTGAGATAAGATTTGAACTCGCGACGGAAGAGCAAGTTTTAGAGGATACCTCAGCCGAGCAGCACAAAGGAACTACACAGCGAAGAAACGAGCTTATGAACGATCCTGCGGTAAAAACCGTTCTGCTCGGACTCGATGCAACTATTACTGGAATAGAGGAAGATTAAAATAACGGAGTAAAAGGATAACCTATGAGCAGTGGATATACAGAAAGTTTGAATAAGTTAATTGAAGAGTTTGGTAAATTGCCCGGGATTGGGCCTAAGAGTGCTGAAAGACTTGCTTTTTATTTATTGAAGGCTACGCCTGCGCAGGCTTTGAAACTGGCTGATGCCATACGTGATTTGAAAGAAAAAATTAAACGATGTGAAATTTGCTTTAATTTTTCCGAACAGAACATTTGCCGGATATGCTCTGACAGCCGACGTGACAAGAGCATAATATGTGTTGTCGAGCAGCCGAAGGATGTTATCAGTCTTGAAAAAACCGGTGCCTGTAAATGGGTATATCACGTTCTCGGAGGCCATATTGCGCCGCTTGATGGTGTCGAGCCGGGAGATTTGACAATAAAAGAGCTTGTAGAAAGAGTTACTGCCGGAGACGTAAAAGAATTGATAATGGCAACTAATCCGAACATGGCAGGTGACGGCACATCACTCTATATCAGCTCGCTGCTGCGAAATACTAATGTAAAAATCACCCGCCTGGCAAGAGGCTTGCCCACAGGCAGCACAATAGAATACGCCAGCGGAAAAATGCTGTCCGACGCTATTACAGGAAGGCAAAAGCTCGAATAATCCTTTAGTCGCCGAAGGTGGGGCGACTGAAGTCTGTTGTCTGTAGTCCATATATTTCTTGACATCGATAATCGCAATCTGATATACCAACCCAAGTTACGCAATTACGTTAGGACAAAATTTTTTTAGGTACAAAACCGACTGTGCTGTTTTAATATCGGGAATTGCGAACGAAAAAGCCGATTGAGTCACGACCTTGCCTGTTGCACATCTGATTATTTATGTCATTCTTGTGATAATAAAATTAAATGGTTATTGCAGGGATACGATGTTTTTTCAGGCAATACTTATGACTCGACAACAGTTGAAGAGCTTGCCGGGATCAAGAGCGGCGATGTGGTTCTGCCGGCTCTAACAAGCGATGGCTGGATGAAATTGCAAAATGCAGTCACGACTTTTGCTGAAAACCGCCCCTTGCACCCCCGTAAAGGCCCATTGAACCTCAAAATTCTATAACTTGGATTAAGAAATAGCTATATTTTTAACTTACCTACCCTTTATTTTAGTCAAGAAATGAAGATTTTTGGTAGTTGGATTCAATGTCCGGTTTCAATCTATGGCTCTCTTTTCTTAATCATTGCCGTAGTTACTGTCCAAGGTTATAATACTTTCCAACAACATTTTTTCCATTATCTTGAGGTTGACATATTATCTTTAGACTAAGATACTGAAAATACATACCGAATTAAAAACAAAAACTGTTCTTGAAACATAATTGTATAATAGTAAAATATCAATAATAGGTGTTAAAACTGTCTTTTAATTTAGACTGTTTTTATCTCATTTTTGGTGAAGACATACAATGAAGAATCGAAGGCTATGTTAGAGCCTCTTGTTAAAAATACGAAAGATGAGGAAATTATGAAACGCAGAGATTTTCTTAAGAAAAGTACAGTCGCTGCCGGTTTGGCTGGTTCTCTAAATTTGCTCCAACCGCTCACAGCAAGCGAAAGCAATCCACAGAAAACAACCCAGGCATCCGGCCAGATCTCGAGTTCAACAGGAGCAGCTCGGGAGGAGACCCGTTCCGCTGAGTATCTTGGCCGTGTGCAAAAAGATGAGTTCCTGCCCAAGCCGCCGGCGTTTGCGGAACTATCTGCCGACATAAAGATATCGCCGATGCCGCTGGCCGAACGAATCAAGAGGAAAATTGTACCAAAGAGGGGTTTTTGCAGTATCGCACCAGGCGGTGATGCTCTCATTACCGGCAATGGAGCCATAAACATCGAGCTGGCGTGCGATCCCTACACCGAACAGATTCCATTTCGCCACGAAAGCCTGTTCGTGCCGCATAGCAGGCCCTACGAGGCGCCCAAGATCGCAGATATTTTACCGCAGGTTCGGCAAATGCTGCTGGACGGAAAATACCACGAAGCTGCGCAATTCGCTTACAACGAATGGCATAAAACCCCCACCACCCGGCAGATGGGTGGATTCGGCGGAGGCACGTCATTATCGATGCGTCTGGATTTCCCGAAAACCGAATCGGTCAGGAACTATCTCCGCACTGTTGATTTCGAGAGCACCGAGGTAAAGGTTCACTGGACGGACGAACGCGGCGACTGGGTTCGCCGGCTTTTCACGTCGCGGCCCGACAACCTCGTGGCCCAATTGCTTACCGCCCCGAAAGGACAGTCCGTAAATGTTCGCGTTACTATGTCAACGGGCGGAGGAGGAATGCGTGGAATGGGTGGAGGAATGCGAGGCGGGATGGGAGCACGCGGCGGAACGAGGATGGGCGCCGGACTGGGAACCCGTGGCGGGAGCGGCGGACAAAGCAATGTCCAGCAGGACTACAACGAGCAGCGATTGATTTTCAAGGGCCTTTTGAGTCCCTCGGTGAACAACAGCGGCTATGCCGGTGTAACCCGTGTGGTTCGAGACGGAGGCTCAGCCCGCATGGAGGGAAGCACTCTGGTCATTGAGAATGCCTCGTCCGTGATGCTGCTAACGCGCATTGAGCATTTCCCTGACTACAGCGAAGAGCAAGTGGAAACATTACTGCTGGCAATGGAACAACTCACCCCTGACTATGAAGCATTGCTGGAACGTGCCCGCAAGGTCCAGTCGGAAATGCTCAACCGAGTCACCGTGGATTTCGGCGGCGCCCCGCAATATGCAATGTCTTGCGAGGAACTTTTCTCCGCTCAGAGGTCGAGCCAGGGCTATTCGGCAGCTTTTCTTGAGAAGTTATTCGACATGTGCCGCTATTGGTTCATCCTCACCAGCGGCAAGTATCGCAGCGTGTCGGCCTTGACCAACATAAATATCAACCTGCAGATCGCGCCCATGGCCCTGGGCTATCACCGCGAAGGAGAGGAAGCCTACTTCAACTGGATGGAAAGCCTGGTCCCGGACTTACGCACCAACGCAAAGAACATTTTCGGTATGCGCGGCACCCTTTATCCCATCGCACCGTCCAAAGACTCCGGCGTCGCTACCCAGTTCGACCACTCAGGTTCAATTGCGACCGGCGAAACCTGGCCTCATCCCTACTGGCTTGCCGCCGGTGCCTGGTGTGTGCGCCCGTTCTGGGACCATTATCTTGTAACAGGCGACCTGGATTTCCTTCGCAATCGCGTGGTGCCGGCTTACAAAGATTTGGCTTTGTTTTACGAGGATTTCCTGACGCTCACTGACGATAATGGGAATTTCATCTTTGCCCCGTCCTTTTCGCCGGAGAACAATCCGGGCAGTCTGAATCCTTCGTGCATGATGGTAATCAACGCCAGTATGGACATTGCAGTGTGCCGGGAAGTTCTGGCCAATTTGGTGGAGGCTTGCGAGTTGCTCAACATCGAGGCTGATAGTGTACCGAAATGGAAGGAGATGATAGCCAAGCTGCCGCCCTATTTGCACGAACCGGACGGCACCATGAAGGAATGGGCCTGGCCCACGCTCGGAGAGCGCTATGTTCATCGTCACGTATCTCATCTCTATGGTGTCTGGCCGGGCGATGAAATTGATCCGGATCGCACGCCGCAATTGGCCAAGTCCGCTCTGATAGCCGACAGGAGGCGCGTGCCGGAGAGATTAGCGGCCCATAGCCGCTGCCAACGCGCACTGATGGGTGCGAGACTCAAAGACTGCTACTTAGTGGACAGCGAACTGCGGCAACTGATTGAAGAAGGTAACGTAGGCGCCACTCTTCGGTGTTCTCACGATCCCTACTCCGGGGTGATGCCGGATGCGCAAGGCGGAATTCCCACAATTATGATGGAAATGCTGGCCTACTCCCGGCCAGGTGTAATTGAGGTGCTTCCAGCCCTTCCTCCATCGTTGTTAAAAGGATCGATAAACGGGATGCTTGCCCGGACTTTCGCAAGGCTCGACAAACTTGCCTGGGATATGGAAGCTCGAACAGTGGATATAACGGTCACATCGCAGAAGAAACAGGACGTCACATTAATTGCTCGATACGGCATAGAAGCAATCACTGCACCTGACGAAGTTTTGTCGTCAAAGCCCCGGCCTGGCTCGGCCACATGCGAACTACACTTGTCGCAGGGCAAACCAGTAGAAATACATATGAAGCTTGGCCGGCGCAATCCGCTCGATTGGGTCAATTGGGTCGCTTAATAATCACAGCAAAAAAAAGAAGACATTAGGAACAGACTCCGAAGCTCTTATGACAATGAACCATATAAGGAATTAAATTATGAAACGTAGAAATTTTCTTAAGACAAGTATAGTTGCTGCCGGCATAGCGGGTTCTCCGGAATTGTTCCAGCCGCTTAAAGCAAGTGAAAACAGTCCTCAGAAACCCGGTCAGAGTCCGGCGACAACTGGAACGACACAGGCTGACAATCGTCCGGCTGAATATCTTAACCGCGTTCAAGAGGATTCATTCCTGCCCAAGCCACCAACGCCGGCGAGAACATATGAGGTCTCACCGATGCCGCTGGCCGAAAGGATCAGGAGAAAGATTGTGCCGCAGCGTGGATTTTGCAGTATTGCACCCGGCAACCTGGTTAGCGAGAGTCTCATATCCGGCAATGGAGCGATGAATATCGAATTATTGGGCGATCCCTACTCTGAGCAAATCCTTTTCCACCACGAAAACCTGCTTCTGCCATGGAATAAACCCCTGGAGGCTCCCAAGGTTGCAGACATATTTCCGCAAGTGCGGCAAATGGTGCTGGACGGGAGGCACCGCGAAGCCATGACGCTTGCACTCCAGCGCATGAATGAAGGTACCATCAAGCAGAATACCGAGCCGCACCGTACTATTCCGGCATTCCTGATGCAGCTTGATTTTCCAAAAACCTCATCGGCCAGTAACTATCTCCGCACTGTCAATTTCGAGAACAGTGAGATAAAGGTACTCTGGACTGACGAACACGGCGACTGGCTTCGTCAAACGTTAGCTTCCCGACCTGACAACGTTGTGGTTCAGTGGCTCACCGCTCCAAAGGGACAATCGGTGAATGTTCGAATCTCTTTGCAGAAATCCGCGGAGTGGCTCATGTGTTCCGGGGTAACCTGGGGCAGCCACCCCAAATGGGGAGCAATTAAGGGACCCGAAGCCTGCGATGCTCGGCAGGACTTCAACGAACAGCGATTGATTTACAAGTGTATTTTGGACCCCTCTGTGGACAACAGCGGTTACGCCGGTGTAACTCGTGTGGTGCGCAACGGTGGTTCGGCCCGGATGGAAGATGGCACTCTAATAATTGATAATGCGTCGTCGGTCATGCTGCTCACTCGAATTGAGTATTTCCCAGACTACAGCGATGACAAGGTGGAAGCTCTCCGGCAGGCAGTCGAACAAATCACCCCTGACTATACGGCCATCATGGAACGCCATAGCAAGGTACAGTCAGAAATGCTCAACCGTGTCACGGTGGACTTCGGAGGCGCTTCCCAATACGGCATGTCAGTCGAGGAACTGCTGGCCAATCAGAGGTCAAGACCGGACTATTCCCCCGCCTTGCTGGAGAAGGTATTCGAAATGGGACGCCATTGGTTCATTCTCACCAGCGGCAAATATCCGAACATCCCAGCCGAGACCAACTTCACCATCAACCTGCAAACGCCAGGTTTGGAGCCGGGCGAACTCCGTCTTGGAGAAGAAGTACGACCGGCAGGACTCGGTCTTATGCAAACAGCCGGTGCATTACAGGGCGACCTCCGCGAAGGTACGGAAGCCTATTTCAATTGGATCGAGAGTCTGGCCCAGGACTGCCGAGCCAACGCAAAGAACATCTTCGGATTCCGCGGCACGTCGTATCCCATCTGGCCGCAAAAAGGAATGGGCGTCAAGTATTATTACTCCAACAACTCCACTATTGGAAATCTCTGGCCCTACTGGATTTCAGCCGGCGGCCTGGCATACCGCCCGTTCTGGGACCACTACCTGTCCACCGGCGACCAGAATTTCCTACGCAACCGCATCATGCCGGCATATAAAGAATTGGCGCAATTCTACGAGGATTTCCTGACGGCTACTGACAAAAATGGAAACTATATGTTTGTCCCGTCCTTTTCACCGGAGAACACACCCACCAGCACCGACCCATCGGGACCGATGTTTATCAATGCCACTATGGACATTGCGGTGTGTCGGGAAGTTCTGACAAATTTAATCCAGGCTTGCGAGATTCTGGATATTGACACCGACAGTGTAACAAAGTGGAGGGCGATGCTGGCCAAGATGCCACCTTATCTGCTCGAACAGGACGGCACACTGAAGGAATGGGCATGGCCCACTCTGCAAGAGCATTACAACCATCGGCATGTCTCTCATCTATACGGAGTCTGGCCGGGTGACGAAATTGATCCCGACCGCACACCGCAACTCGCCCAGGCCGCTGTGATAGCCAACCGGAGGCGCACTTTCGATGTGATGTCCACCGCAATCGCGGGTGAAACTCTGCCTGCTTATGCCCGCTGCCATCGCGCTTTGGCCGGGGCACGGCTCAAAGACAAAACAATCGTGGACGTCCAATTGCGGCAATTGATTGAGCAGGGCTACGTCAGTAATTCGCTCCGGTGTTCGCGTGATCCTTATGCCGGGCCTGTGCCGGATGCGCATAACGGAATTCCAGCCATCATCATGGAAATGCTGGCCTACTCGCGCCCCGGAGTGATTGAGGTGCTTCCCGCACTTCCTCCCTTGCTGGTAAAGGGATCGATTAATGGGGTACTTGCCCGGACTTTTGCGAGGATCGACAAACTGGCCTGGGACATGGAAGCTCGGACCGTGGACTTAATAATCACTTCGCTGAGAAAGCAGGACGTCAATTTGGTTGCCCGGTATGGGATTGAAGATATTTCCGCACCAACCGGCGTTCTGGCTGAGAAGCCCCTGTCGGGCATGGCTAACTGCGACCTGCACTTGCCGGAGGGAAAGCCGGTGGAAATCCATTTGAAGCTTGGCCGACAAAATCCGCTTGATTGGGCTGCTCGGATAATTTAGCAGGCGCTGCCCTAACAGAACCTTGCTTAGAAGACTGCAGGAAATCCCGGTTCAGACATCCGTATCGGGACAGTATTTTGCTATGAACAGTGGCTTGATTACAGGGAGTTAGTCTTGTGATTGGCCTGACTTTTATAAAAAATGGAACTATACAGCGTTTAAATTTCTGCTGTTTTTTCTTTTGACAAGATATAATCTTATACATTATATTGTATAAAGGTTTCTTTGGATTCCTTATTGTCTCTGGAAAATTTTGGACGTGACTCATAATTACATTGATATGTTTCGTACAGTTGCAGCGTTTTTCTGTATAGAACCAACTTAATATTGGAGGAAATTGTTATGAAAAAGAAACTGGGATTGTTTTTCATAGCAGCATTACTCTCGTTCGCTACGAACGCTTTTGCTGATCCGGATCCGAATTTTTACATCTTCCTGTGCTTTGGCCAGTCAAATATGGAGGGCTATCCGAGAACGATTGAAGACCAGGATAAGACTGTGGATAAACGTTTTCAGGTACTGGCAGTTGTTGATTTTCCAAACATGGGCAGAACCAAGGGTAACTGGTACGATGCTGTCCCGCCGCTGTGTCGACCCGGCTGCGGTCTTTGCCCTGCCGATTATTTTGGCAGAACATTAGTTGCCAACCTCCCGGAAAAGATCAGGGTGGGTGTAGTTAATATTTCTGTCGCCGGCTGCAAAATTGAGCTGTTCGAAAAAGACACTTATAAAACGTATGCTTCAACCGCTGCATCATGGATGCAGAACATAATCAGGACATACGATGGAAATCCCTATCAGTATCTTGTGGACATGGGAAAACTGGCCCAGAAGGATGGCGTTATCAAGGGAATTCTGCTGCACCAGGGAGAGTCAAATAGCGGTGACAGGCAATGGCCCACAAAAGTTAAGGGTATTTACGACAACCTGATCAAAGACTTGAATCTCAAGGCAGAAGAAGTGCCCCTGCTCTCAGGTGAGCTTGTTAATGGAGGTATGGGTTCAATCATGGCCGAGCTGCCGAAGATAATTACCAATGCCCATGTCATTTCTTCAAAGGGCTGCACGACCCAGCCAGGTGGTGTACATTTTAGTTCGGCAGGTTACAGAGAGTTCGGAAAGCGATACGGCGAGGAAATGCTTTCTTTGCTGGGCTATAAAATTGCCGAACCTAATCAACCTGTTGCACAATCATACAATCCAGTCTCTCCACATTTTTAAAAGTGCCCATTTCATAAGTGTTTTCATGCAAAAACTCCGGTAAAACTGTCTTGAAAATAATATTTCTTGACAGTTTAGGATGATTTTTATAAGATTATTGATGTTATATGGAATAATTATTTTATTTAAGGGTGAAAATGAGAAATTCCAGCTTATACAGTATTAAATCCACCATATAAAGAAAGGAGAACAAATCCCATGAAAATCTCAAGACGCGATGCAGTCAAACTTTTTGCCGGTTCCATTCCAGTGTATTACGCCAACCGTGCATTGTTATTAGCAGCTAACGAAACACCTGCACCGGCAGCAGATGACGTAAAATCCATAGGGCTTAAAGATGCCTATAAAGGAAAATTCCTCATTGGCTGTGCAGGCGACCTCCCCGGAGGCTACTCGGATGCAGAACTGGCGAACATCAAGGCCAATTACAATATCGTCACTCCAGAAAACTGTATGAAACCTCAGCCAACCGAACCTTCAGAAGGTAACTTTTCATTCCAAAGGCCAGATGCCCTGGTCGAATGGTGCCAACAAAACGGCCTTAATGTCTGGGGCCACACACTTTGCTGGCATTCACAAACTCCGCAATTTTTCTTCCAGGGAACACGCGAAGATGGATTGGCGAAACTGCAAAAACATATCGAAACAGTTGTCGGACATTTCGCAGGAAAACTCGTTGGTTGGGATGTGGTAAATGAGTCAATTAATGACGGCGGTAATAATCAAACAGAAAATCTCAGGAATTCCAGTTGGTATCGTTTGGTCGGGCCTGACGTCCTGAACAAGGCTTTCGAGTGGGCACATAAAGCTGACCCTAAGGCACAATTGTATTATAACGACTATAATATTGAGCAGAATGCCGCAGATAGCAGAGGCAAACATCAAAGTTCACTATTGCTGCTTAAACGCCTTATCGATGAGGGTGCACCGATTAATGGCGTAGGTATTCAGGGACACTGGCATCTTGATACCAGAATCGATAATATCGAAAAAGCCATTGAAAATTATAAAGCACTCGGACTGAAAATCAGTATAAGTGAATTAGATGTTACTGCGACCGGCACAAACAGCGGCGCCTTCAATCCAGGTGGTGCTGGCGGCGCTAGTCGTGGAAATCGCCGTGGAAATACAGATACAGCAGCTCCTCCCGCAACTGGACCAGGCGCTATGGCTCCATCGAATGCCAGATTCTCATTAGCCGCATTTGAAGGCGCAACCACAGGCGACGCACCTGCTGGTGGTGCTGAAGGTGGTGCTGGTACTGGAACACGTAGAGGTGCCGGCGGTGGTAGAGGTGCTGGTGGCGGTATGGGCTTTGGTGGCGGTGGCATGGGCTTCGGCGGTGGTATGATGGGCGGTCGCGGTCGTGGCGGTACTCCTCCATCTCCTGAGATACTTGCACAGCAGGCAGAGATTTACAAAAAAATATTCGAAATCTTCAATAAGAATGCTGATGTTATCTCAAGAGTTACATTCTGGGGTATTAGTGACACACGTACATGGCGTAGTGGCCAGAATCCGCTTCTGTTTGACGGTCAACTGAATCCAAAACCGGCATATGAAGCTGTTCTAAATGTAGGTTTAGGCAAGGATGCAGCGTCGCAGCCGTGAGGCGGATATCTTTTTAAGCCGTAAGCGTATCGGATGAGCGTTCCGGAAGCATTGCGCCATCCGATACCTTTTGGGCATCGAAAGCTGAATCGTCATAGTCCTATCCTAAAAGAAGTAAAATAATTGTCGTAAAGAAAAATTATAATTGACATCAGATACTTATTTATATAAAATAAAAAAAGTTTAAGAAAGTTAACATAATTTTCTCAAAAATCGAGGACGGTCTGACGGGAAAATCGCTTTGAAAAACCGCGGTTATTTTTTTCCTGTCCGCTCTTCCGATAAAGGTGATTAACCCGAAAGGGAGGAATATGAAAAAGAACATGGTTCGCTCAGCGTTAAGTATGTTCATGCTGATTTTTTTAACGACTTCAGTGTATCCACAATGGGTACAGACAAACTGGCAGGAAAGCAACAGTTTTTTCAATCTCTACACAAGCGAAGGCGAGGTTTTTACCCGGATCTGGGACAGTAATAATGGCGGTCGCATGTTTTTTACCGACGACAGCGGCGCAAACTGGACTCAGGTCAGCTCCGCAGACAGTGATATTGACATCTTGTCCGTTGTAATGTGGAACAACAACATACTTGCCGGTACCTGGGATGGTTTTTATCGATGTACCCTGGACGACATATACTGGGAACCTTTCGAACCTGCTGGAATACCTGCGGATACTGCCATCTGGTCTGCTGCGATGATTGATACCTCTCTCTTTGCAGGTGCAACGGGAAATATTTATAAATCATCTATAGACGACGTTAATACCTGGTCCGAAGTAAGCACGGGAATACCGGTGAATGCCCGTATTATCTCTATTGTCGCAAATGGGAACGCCATCTTTGCAGGTAGCAACAGCAACGGTGTTTTTATTACTACGAATGGCGGAACAAGCTGGACTGCAATCAATTCCGGCCTTACCGATTTGCACATTTCTCAACTTGCGACTATTGGCACCAAATTGCTTGCAGTAACCTTGAAGGATGGGGTTTTTGTATCCGATTCTAATGGTACAAGCTGGGTATCAGACGCTAATGTTACGAGTTGGGAGGCAGACAGCTCCGGCCTCGATAATATAAATTGTCTTCTCGCTGTAAATAATTTACTTTTTGCAGGAACCGATAGCAACGGAGTTTATCTCTCAGATAACAGCGGTTTATCCTGGATTGCGGTCAACTCAGGATTGCCCGCAAACACACGTATCTGGTCCATGGCGGCAGATGGTTACGATATATTTGCAGGAACAAGTGAAGGAATATGGCAGATAAACACTGAAGATATTAATAATTATACAATAACCGCTAATGCCTCGGAAGGTGGGACAATCTCACCCGAAGGCGACATCACTGTTTATGAAAATGATTCCGAGACGTTCACGATTGTTCCTGCACTCGGATACCAGATAAGCGATGTATTGGTTGACGGTTCTTCAGCAGGTGCAGTTGACTCGTACACGTTCTCAAATGTTACTGCCAATCACACCATTTCGGTGACCTTCGTGTCGGTTTCGATTCATACGATTACCTCTTCTGCAGGGAATGGCGGAACCATTTCGCCGTTGGGAACAGTGATGGTTTCCGATGGTTCGTCACAGGAGTTTACAATTACACCATTAGAAGGGTATGCCATCTACTCCGTGATCGTCGACGGAAATCCTGTTGGCACCGTTTCGACCTACACGTTTCCAAATGTAAGCGAAAATCATACGATTTCCGTTACCTTCGAAATAGCTCCTTTCATAATCACTGCAACAGCCGAGACTGGAGGTTCGATTTCCCCTTCAGGCACGGTCGATGTTTGGGGTGGCGAATCCCAGACATTTACCATTACCCCTTCAGCCGGATATGCGATTTCCAGTGTGCTTATAGACGGCGTCTCCGTTGGAGCAGTGAGCTCTTATACGTTTTCGTCCGTAAGCTCCAATCATACGATTGTCGCTTCGTTCAACTCGCTCACCATATATCAGATCAACTGCGGCGGAGGCGAAGCGTCACCCTATGCTGCTGATCAGTATTACAACATCGAAAATGCCAATACCTATTCTGTGGGTTACACTATTGATACAACCGGTGTGACGAACCCGGCGCCTCAGGCAGTGTACCAGACCGAACGGTGGGGAGATATGACATATACGTTTCCGAATCTGACCATTGGTGGGGTATACAAGGTGCGCCTGCACTTCGCGGAGATATACCAGACGTCAGCAGGAATACGCAAATTTAATGTTACGATTAATGGTAATACAATGCTGTGGAATTACGACGTATACGCAGAGACTGGTAGTCAGTATAAAGCTGTAGTGGTGGAATATACAACGGTCGCCAATACGTCGGGGCAGATTGTAATCCAGTTCATGAACATCGGTTATGACAGCGCGAAAATAGGAGGTATCGAGATTATCAAGCAGTGATAGTTGTTCATAGATTTTATAGATATCCGATATAACTGATACGCTTATGTTTATTGATTTTATTAATTTATTATTTCAAATAAATCGAAGTTGCAATAGTAACTCAAGAAAGGATACCATTTATGCGTAAGACCGCCGGAGCAAAAAATGGCCCCTTATACATGGCCAGACGCGAGTTTCTGCGTAAGCTTGGAGCAACTGTCGGAGCAGCAGGAATTACAGGTATAATGGGCCCCTTTGATGTCGCCAAAGCTGCAATAAACCCCGGCGAAAAGGGCATATATATCACTGACATGTACAAGACGAAGCTAAGTAATTTGAATAGTGTTATTATTCGTCTCGACACCAACAAAGGGATTTCGGGATATGGCGAATGCCGTGATGTCGATAGCAATGCGGCAACTGATCTGAGCCGTCTCAAGTCAACCATTATCGGAATGAATCCAACCCAGGTTGACAAGGTTTTCAATGAGATAAACACTAAAATCCTGGACTATTACAACCCGCACAGCCCCAGCTACAAGAATGCAATACCTCGTCGTTCAGGAGCAATGTGCGCCATTGAGATGGCCTGCTGGGACATTACCGGCAAAGTGTATAACGTTCCGATATGGAAACTAATCGGCCCTAAGCTCAGAGATGAAATCCAAATATATGCCGATACTGATCAGAAAAACGCATCCACGCTGCCGCAAGCCGTCCAGAAACGTTTAGATATGGGATTTAAATGGTTTAAGGCGGATATGTATCTTACTTCTTTGTGTACTCGAAATCTTGATTATACTCAACAATATATAAGCGGCTATCCCTACCAGTGCTATAAAATCTATGATTCCGGTATTGAAAAATTTGTGGATTACGCTTCATTATATCGAAGCCTGATCGGTCCTGATTATCCACTGGCATCCGATCATTACCAGGGCTGGGGCAGTACAACTAATCTTGATGTTGACTCTGCCATTAAACTTGCCAATGCTATGTCAGATCCGAGTTGTCAGGGTATGACTGGGGGATGGATGGAAGATATTATCCAGTGGTGGTATCCCGAACAGCTCGCGCAGGTCACTGCCGGTACTGATATGCCGATTCTTACTGGTGAAGACATGTATTGCCTCAGTGAGCTTCAGCCACTGGCTGATGCAGGCGGGATTGATTTTTTCCACCCGGATCAGGCCACTTTCGGAGGAATCCACCAGCCCAGGCTTGCCGCTTTGTATGCGCATTCTAAGGGTATTCTCACCGCGTTACACTGCTCCGGTGGACCATTCTCGCATGTAGCAAGCCTTCATATTGCCGCGGGCATACCTGATTTTCTTGCCATGGAATATCACCATATTGATGAATCAGCAAATTTGTGGTTTGATAGCGTAATTGACGGTATTGAAAAGCCGTTAATTAATGATGGATTTTCAGCCGTACCTGATGGACCTGGACTGGGCATCACGCCAAACGCTGCTAATATGAGCGCACATGGCGCCTCTTGGACACCCGTATAGGATTCATACGTGCAGGCTGTGAAGGATACATAGCGAGATATGGCACAGGAGAAGAAATCCCAATGGGAAGAGGGTGTAATTACAAATCGTTTTCCGAAAAAGAGTTAGCCCAAATTTCTCACATACACGGTCAAGCAGAAAATAAAAAAAATATTTTCCGGCGTGTTGGTCCAAAAAGGGTTGCTAATGGATTATATGTACAAAAAACACTGCTATACCTGGGTGAGATTCCTGATTCGCAGAGGAAATCCCGGAACAAATCCGTAAAAATTCTTAACGAGCAAAACAAGCCTGTTCATAAAACATTATTTGCACTGCGCAACGATGACGATAATTGTGAAAACATTGACGCCATCCCATTAAGGCTTTCAGGAATGAAACTGGAAAAACCCGGGGCGTTTGGTGATTGCCGGCCGGGTTGTGAAATATGGAATCAGCCTGGTCCGGATACATTCTGGTCATGCCGAATAGATACCGCCAAAAATCTATAACAATCAAGTCAGAAATTGAACCGTTTATGGTACAGACCATCACACCTGCTACTATCATAAACCGCCTTTTATCCACTTAAGTGAGAAAGTTGGATTAGCCTATGAAGCAGATACATCAGTGGACGCCAGAATGCGGGGCAGGGTATGGATCAGAGTTCCATTTTGCTACCTTCTCCCTGCGATCATTATTTTAGCGTTTGTTTCGGCGCCATTGAGAATGTAGAGCAGAGGTAGTGGACGGTCTAAACCTTCGACCCAGGTCGGGCGTGCGGCCCACGGAGTAACGCTCAAAACGTTTGTTAAATCCATCCAGTACTGCAATCTCGCAACAGGCAAATTCCATGTCATATGGAAATGATTGGCGGGAGGATATTGTTTATATTCTGTCATGCTCGCGTATTCTGGCACAACGAAAGTATGCGGCCAGGTCGGTGTTGTTAAATTGCACATAGCGAGAGCGAGCTTTTTCGGCACTTCGGCAGTATGCGCCCGGTCCCAAATCATACTGAACATCCCGGAAGCGCTGCTGTATGCGAGTCTTGCCGCGATGCCTTCGATGCCTGCCGGTGTCATAAATGTCACTGAGTTGCCGCCTCCCGGGAAATAACCTGCATCTGCAATTGGCATGTTGACATTACTCATTATTTGTTTTACAGAAGCTCCGGGTTTTGCTGCCCAGTCGAATGATGCGCTTCCTGAATTGTCACCATCTACAAGACCCTTTATGAGCCAGTCCTTTTTTTTGTTAAGTAACTTTATACCGATTCTTTTTGCCAGGTCTTTGATTTCACAGGCTTCCCAGACTTTTCTGAAATCCATAAACAAGGGTGGATTTCCACCCGAAAGATACGTCATAAACAGCATCGTCAAAAGTCCCTGAACATCTGCTTCAGTGGCAAAGGGCAAAGGAGCTTTAGCACCATTATGGTCGAACGTGCTGTTAAAAAATGATTCCATCACATCAGCTACGGGAAGCGGAATCCCCCTCAAATCAGAACCCCACTCCAGCTGGCTCATAAATCCCCCGCCGACCGCGTTCAAATCTTTCATAAGATCACGAACAATTAAGTACATAGCCAGCGATAGATTAAATCGTTCGCTATCTGCATCGTCACGAAGTTCGAGACGCTTACCAATATGCTCATCAATCCAGCTTCGCAACTGCTTCAGGTCACTTTTATTGTATGCTTTTTTATTGAGCATATCAGCAAGCAGCTTCATATCAAGGCGGGCGATTTCAAGGCCGAAGGTATTTCTCGTCGGGATAATATGCGCCAGCGCAGTTTCCATTCCCATGGAATCGTGACCGAAAATCACAACTCTGCGTCCTCGTAATGCAACAGCCGTAACAGCGGCGTAACACCAGTCAATTAAACTTTTCGCGGTTTGTGGAGTCATTTGAGGATTCGCTCCCGTATCAGGCCATGTCCCCACGTTAAGTGTGACTAAGCGCCCATACTGGCTTATCGCACCGTTAAGTGCATGAGCATAGACAACACCAGGTTTCGGACCGCTATTGCCGCAGGTGATGTTAAATGGTGTATTCGGAGGAAACTGCTGGAGCAAAGATATTGCAGTAAGCTGTGGAAAAGCCCACGTATCAGGGACACAAACCAGGATATCCACGCCTGCATCGCGGAACTGTTTCGCGACTATATCAGCCTGCGGCTCGCCATCAACCAAAACCCTCGAATATACGACAGTAACAGGTGTTTTGTCGGGCAGGACAACTGCGTTCGCGATTGCATCCGCGGTCATCTTTACAATGTTCCGGCAGCGAACCCTGCTGTCACTATCTATACGAGGGTCGGACGCAGCGAAAAAACCTATGACAGGACTTTTTGGAGACGCCTTACTTATATCTGGCAATTGAGCGGCATTTATTTTCCCGGCCATTTTTAACACCCCAATTCTTTTTCAAAAATTCAGCTTACAGTCGTTTTTATAATAAAATCGTTTAGAATATACATTTATCGTTCCTCTGTTTCACCCTTTTCCGTTGGTTCAAAGATAATTCTTCGATAACTGATAAGATTAGGTGTGCCGTTGTCTGTAACCTCACATATCACATGAAAACTCTTTCCCGCTGAATCGGTCGGCACATTTATAGTAATATGGTCCGAATTAACGTTGGTGATATTGATAGTCTGTTTATAGGTGCCTGCCGCCGGCATTGTCCACCATTTGAAGGTTAAAGTGTCGCCATCCGGGTCATTGGAATCGGAAGCATCGAGCGTCACGGACGTTCCCTGCAGAGGTTTTATTTTCAGAATAACAAGGCTGCTGTCGTTGTTGACAGCAACAACCGGATTTCTGTTTCCGGCTCCATCCTTTGCCCAGTCCATACGGGCTGCAAAATTGTTGAAAATCGCCTGGTAGAAATGATTTTGACACTCTGTTGAGGTAGTGTATGCAGAAGTGCCCTGGTAATTGGTATAGGCATAGGTCAGGTTGTCCTTGCATTTACCAAATTCAAAATATCCACCCCAGCCACCCTGGGTCGGAATATCCGGGTCAGATAGCCCAACAGGCATGAGGTACAGAAAAGACGGCGTATCGCCTTCAACTCCATACTTATATTTAGGATACATGCTGCCCAGGTTGCCATGACCCTGGATATTAGCGGCATAATCCACCCAATGTCTTGAACCGGTGGAATTTTGAAAACGCCAGGCACTTTCATCCCAGATAAACAGAAGGTCCTTTTCAAACTCTCTGCGCATCCATTGATGAGAGCTTTCGGACCAATTGATTGTGTTGCCTGGTTTTTGTGCTCCATCCTGGTCCGTTATGGTATAGGTACGGATTTTATGTAAAAAGGCTTTGAGCTGCTCTGCTGTTCGTTCCTTCTGCACACGCCAGATTGCCTGGGCAAGTGTATTGCCCCCTCCCCATACTGTTACCCAAACGGGACGGCTGTCTTCTTCATCGGCCGTTTTAATAATCAGGTCGCTTCCCGGCGAATCATTATTCTCGCCGATAAAACTGTACCCTCTTTTTTTGCTGCCTATCAAGGTTCGAGATCGTAAATAATCCGCGCTTGGCCAGTACCCGATTTCCTGTTGTGATTCATCGGATAAATGGCTATCCTGGCTGGAGCGTTTTCGCAGGTTAGGCAGGTCTTTCTCGTAGGCGTTGATTGCATCCTGAATAAGATCGATATGTTCCTGACCGCCGCGATTACTCCAGCCGGTGGTGGCCACCAGACCTTCTATCTCGAACAGGTCGGCATGGACAAGAAACCGAATCATGGATTCCATATCGTCTGGTTCCACGTTGTTGGGTGCTATGTCGGTCAGTACAATAATACGCGGCTTAAGCGAAGCAGCAAGGGACGTGCCAGATAACGCCAGGGACAGCAGAAGAAGGATTGTCAATGTTATATTTTTTTTAAGCATACCCTTTTTCCTTTCTATTCTATTATTAACAGTTCGATAAAAACATCCAAAAGCTTAATCGACATCACTCGATATTGAAAGCCGAAGGATCTTCCAGAAATTTATGTACGAAATCCAGAAACTGAGCCGCGTACGCGCCGTTTGCGACTTTATGGTCAACTGAAAGAGTCATGTTCATCAGTTTGCGTATAAAAATATTTCCGTTGTCGGGAACGCATGTATCGGTAATTTTCCCGATACCGAGTATGCTGCATTGTCCAGGAACTACAATCGGGATAAAATTATCTACGCCGTATGCGCCGAGATTGCTGACTGTTATGCAGCCGCCTTCCAAATCAGAGGGAGAGAGCTTATTGCCGCGCGCCTTCTCGATCAGTGACTTGCTGTCACTCGATATTTGTTTTATATTTTTTTTATTCACCTCCTTGAGAACCGGTGCGACCAGGCCATCGGGAACGGAAATAGCAAGTCCAACATTTATTGCCTCCTGCAGTCTTATAATGTCACCTTCGATTTGTCCCGTCATAATCGGAAATTTCTCAAGTCCTGTCGCAATGGCTTTTATGATAAAATCGTTATAAGAAAACTTTTCATCGCTGAGCCGGTTTAGTTTGTGCCGCAGCTCGACCATGTCTGTTACATCAGCTTTAACTGTAAGATAAAAGCAGGGTATCTCTCGCTTGGATTTGAGCATTCTCTCGGCAGTTATTTTCTGCAGACGATTGATTGGAATAGATTGGCCAAGTTTTATTTCCCCTTGCGGCATGGTCTTCCCAGCCGTGCTTTCATGGGCTGGAAGCCCATGATATGATGTCTTTTTCTCAGCGGCTTCTTTTACATCCCGCTCGGTAATCCTGCCTGCCGGTCCTGTACCTGTAACTGTCGCTAAATCAACACCAAGTTCGGCTGCTAACTTTTTCGCACGAGGTGAAGCCATTATCTTTCCCGACGGCTTTTCAATTTCCAGCTTAACTTGTATCACATCCACTTCGACAGGCGATTCACTTTGTGTTTCTTCCTCTTGCTGCACAGATACGCCTGAGAGCGATTCAATAAAACTCTGAGACACTTCCTCGTCTTCATCGCCGAGCACAAGCAAAGGCTCACCAACAGGCAGAGTCTGGTCTGTTGTTACAAGAATATGTTTTACAAATCCGTCTGTGGGTGATTCCATCTCCAGGGTCGCTTTATCAGTTTCTATCTCGAAAATCACATCACCTTTTTTGACATAGTCACCTGTTTTCACGAGGCAGTTAACTATTGTCCCTTCTTCCATTGTCTGCCCAAGCTGGGGTAATCTTACTTCTTTCGCCATTTATACAAACCTCAAAATTTTCTTCAACAAATATTCGTGGCATGGGCATCTTGCCCATGCTACAAAATTATACAATTTTTAATACAGCTTCAACAATCCTCTCGACACTTGGAATGCTCGCCAGCTCAAGCGGCTCGCTCATAGGCGGCGGGACATCCGCGGCGGCGAGATTTACAGGCGCAAAATCGAGATAGTCGAAACCATGCGAACCGTCCTCGAATTCGTATTCCATATATTGGCCGCTTATTTCCCTGCCTGCACCGCACATACAGAAACCTTCACTTACAGTGACAAGACGTCCTGTTTTGCGAACCGATAGCGCTACTGTGTCGATGTCCATTGGTTTTAGCGTGCGCAAGTCGATTACTTCGACATTGATGCCATGTTTTTCCGCGAGAATTTTTGCTGCATCGAGTGACCATATCGCCATCCTGCTGTAACTTACAATTGTCGCATCGGTTCCTTCCCGTTTAATATCCGCTACACCAAGCGGGATAATATAGTCACCTTCAGGCAAAGCGCCAAGCTGGCCGTATGTAGCTTTATGCTCTATAAAAACCACGGGATTATCGCTGCGAATCGCGGCTTTGAGCAAACCCTTCGCATCGTAAGGTGTCGAAGGCATTACAACATAAAGACCCGGCGCGTGCATAAGCCATGCTTCGAGCGATTCTGAATGATGAGCGGCGATGCACCTGCCTACGCCGCCTTCTGTGCGAAGGACCATAGGGACTTTTGCTTTTCCGCCGAACATATACCGGTTATATGCGCCTACGTGAACAAGCTGGTCCATCGCTATTGTTACGAAATCAACATACATAATCTCTGCGACAGGTCTTATGCCGCGAAGAGCGGCACCGACTGCGGCACCTGCGATGGCCGCTTCGGAAATTGCTGTATCGATAACTCTTTCTGTTCCAAATTCAGTTAGAAGACCGCGGGTTGCCTGATACGCACCGCCGTATAATCCTACATCTTCGCCAAACAGGATTACATTTTTATCTCTTCTCATCTCCTCCGCCTGTGCGGCTGAAACTGCCTGAGCGATTGTCATTACTTCCATATTGAACTTGGATTTGATTTCACTTCGGGCCTGCTCCGCCGCTTCTTTTTTTGTCTTTGCATTCGATGTCGCGAGAGCTTTTTGAAAAGCTTCTGTAGCTTCCATCACTTTTGCAGAAGTTTCCCTATCGGCTTTGACAACTTCAGACGGGTAACTTTCCTCGACATAAACGTCTTTCGCTAAATCCAATGGATCTGGCCAGGGACTATCCATCGCGAATTTCGTTGCGTCTTCGATTGTTGCGAACGCCTTGTCTTTTATTTCATCCAGCTCCTCGAAAGTGCAGAGTTTTTCGTTCAAGAGTTTTTCACGAAGAACAATTATCGGGTCTCTGTCATGCCAGAATTTTTCTTCTTCTTTTGTACGATACTCCCTCGGATCGCTACGGCTGTGACCATACCAGCGGTAAGTCTTGGCTTCGATAATGGTCATCTGGTTATCTTTTCTTGCTTTTTCGACTGCGGCTCGAACCGCCAGAAATACCGCCAACACATCCTGGCCGTCAACTATCATTGCAGGCACGTCATAAGCTCCGGCTCGAACTGCAATATCCTCAACATTACTTGCGCGAACCGCACCTTCGACTCCACTGCCTGAGAACGGAACACTCATTCCGTATAAATTATTTTCAATTATGACAACGAGCGGCACAGCCAATGTCGAAGCCATATTCATCGCTTCGTGGAAGCTGCCTGTATTAGTCGCGCCATCACCGAAAAAAGAGAGTACAACTTTGCCCGTCTTTTTATATTTTTCAGCGAGAGCCGCTCCGACAGCCGGAGCCTGATTGCCTCCGACAATGCCGGTCGAGCCGAGATTGTTGCATTTGGAAACTTCCGCGATGTGCATCGAGCCGCCTCTGCCTTTGCAATAGCCGGTTTCCTTGCCCATCAGCTCAGCCATCATCTGGTTCCAGTGATTTTGACGTTCTTTTTCGTTATCCGCGTATTTATTTCCTATCGCGCCGCAATGGCCGTGCCCGCGATGGGTTGAGCCTATACAATCGCCGCGTTCAATGGCCGCGATTGCGCCGGTTGCTACGGCTTCTTCACCTGCATACAGGTGCGATGCGCCTTTTATAATGTTCTGACCAAGAAGGTCGAAAACCTTCTCCTCGAAATAACGAATTTCGTAAATCGTTCTGAGCCAGTCAGTTACGACTTCGAGAGTTACAGTTTTGCTATCAATAAGCCCCTGAACGGCAGGAGCCGGATTCTTTCGAGTATCCTCGATACAAAACACCATTTTTTCTCCTCAAAAACTTAGTTTGAGTTTAAGCACCCTATTTTTCTTTTCAAACCAAAAAGGTAATATAGCATACTTAATGCACTAAAATCAACCGATGTTTGCCATTTTTTCACACTTTGAATTTTTTACAAACTTTTTACTTTGTCCCTGATTTTCCCGAGTATAAAATATTAATATGCAGGAAATCTAACTATCTATTGGAGATTAAAAAATGGAAATATATAAAAATATAACACCAATAATCCTGATCTTATGTATAAATCTGCTCTTCGGAAGTATATTGCAATCCAGCGTATTGGAAAATCAAGCTATTCCGCTAAATACAGATGTAAACTCGATAGGAGCTATCGGGCCGGATACTACCAGAAACGACGGTTTCTACTGCAATATATCATTTAATAAAAAGCAATTTATTAAAGGCGAGCCTGTAATCGCAAAAGTAAGGCTCACGAATCATATGGACAAAGAAATTTCCATACGAGATTGTGAGCAGCATTTTCCTTTTTTCCAATTTGAAATTAACGATCCGTCATGGAGAAAGATGAAATTGAAAAAGGAACTTGAAATAAATATGGATAAAATCGGGCCCGAATCAAAATGGCTTAAAATTGATCAATCTTATGAGATTGAGATAAATCTATCGGACTGGTACGACTTTTCGCAAATAGGAAGGCATTTCATAAAAGCCTATTGGTGCTGTTTTACCAAAAGAGTACCTTATGATTGCACGTCAGATTTTACAGAAATAATTATCAAGCCGCGAGAGCCTCAAGAGTGGTTCGATCCCAATAGCATTCTTTTTAGTCCGTCATGGGCGAACGTTCCTGAAAGCTGGACGGAAAATATCCTCAGGGAGAATTTGGCCGCCTATTTAAAAACAAAAATGGAACAAGATTTTAATGATATAACGATTTCGAAGTCAAATAACGGCTTCCATCTTGCATATCATACCAGAAAATACGAAGTCGAAAGACCAACCTCAAAAACAGGTGACAAAACGGAAATGCGAACTGAAACCGGCCCTGAACCGGACGGTTTGATGTTGGATATTTGGCTCAATGAGCAGATTGGCCAGCTTGTCAGGCCGCAGCTATTAGACAGAACTTACTGGAAATTATATGCGACAGAATTATACCTTCCCGAAATGAAATTATATCTGGAAGCGAATATTAATTACGGTACTGATGTTAATGAAAATACCCTGGCACAATATAGAAACCTTGCCGGATGGATGGATGATATTACCGAAACAAAAACAGATAGTAATGAATCGAGGCTGCCTCATTATGCAATAGAAGTTTTGCAGGTTTTTCCGGAATGGGAAGTTATGCAATGTGACGAAAAGCCGAGTTTGAAAATTGATGGACATGAAGGCTACAGGCTTGTTCTTCAACATATCTGGAAAGATTATGGAGCCGCTTTACAACAAAGTTTCACTCAAGAAGATTTAAATCCACCTGCTCTTGTATATGAAACGAAATATAACCATATCGACCTTGTTCTATTTAAAAATGAGAATACTATTTCTGACAATATTATTGAAAAAATACCATGGCTTGAACTCAAGCAGGAATATTTCGTAAAACCCGTATATATAGGTAAAGGGCACGGCTTTGATTGGTATGTTAATACCGCAATTTCTTTACAGGAGAATTTGCGAAAAGGATTAAAACTCGAAGGCGGAGAGGATCGCCTTAATCTGCTCACAGAAGCTCTTTTTATTAAAGACGATCCATGGACAATAGATTCTGTTACAAATTTATTATCCGAATTTGGTGATAAAGCAGTCGATTCAATCGAACGAGCAGTTCAATTACATAATAACAAAGATTCCTGGAGTGCAATTTTCGCATTGAAAACAATACAATCGGAAAAGAGTGCAGAGCTTCTCAAAAAATATTACTATTCCCAAGATAGTGAGATTAGTAATGCTGCCGCTTACAGTCTTATTTTTAAACCATTTAAAGAAGAGGCAAAAAAAGAATATTTCGATATGCTCTCTAAACAAAAATATATTCGTGAAATCAGTATGGCACGTAAAGAATTTAACTGGAACGATGCCTTACCCATATTCGAAGATATTTGTTCTAAACCTAAAAGATGGAGTAATTATTATATCGCCTTTTTTCAAAAAAGAAATCTTCAAAAACGCCCTGTTACCGAAGAATTGCTCAACGCGCAAGAAACAATAAGATTCTCCGCATTGTCAACTGAAGAAAAGGCTTCAAAAGACGTTATTGAAGCAAAACAAATAATTATTGAGTGTCCGGATAAAGAAGCCGCTGTCGTTATAGGCTATAATCTTGTCAATTTCAGCATTAAAGCAACCAATGACAGTATAAATAAAGTCAGAGATATTGGCTCGGATATTTTAAAAACGCTGCCTGAAGAAGAAACAACAAAACTCTACAAAACCCTCGATAATTCGCTC
>CAYSHS010000007.1:0-19772 GCA_964430845.1 uncultured Pirellulales bacterium
CCACATACGCCACCCCAAAAAAGCGCCTAGTGCGACAAACCAGATTCCCATCTAACCCCAAAAACAGGTATTACCACATAATATTGGTAAAAAAATCGCGTTATTAACCTTAAAAAGACTTTTTGGTTATCCTGTTAGTTAAACATTCTGTATTAGCATAGGATCTGTCTGGACTTTTTGTACCGATTCTAAAGTTTGCAGTGATGTTTATCCCAATAAGCCGCTCGCAATATATATAATTTTATTCTTTGTTCTAATCATCTAAATTAAGACAGATAAAATTGATTCAAAAAAGACGCAGGGTATGTTTTACCCTGTGTCTTTTTGATCAGCCCTAAGGTTCGAGCATTTTTTTCAAATAATTAAAAACCAAGAACAGATAGACGGTCGCCAAGGCGGAAAAATAGTGTCTCGCCTGTGGCATTATCCATACCATCGTTATCAGTTACAACATAAACCTGCCCATCGGCAGATATAGTCAGACCTTCAACTTTTTCGAGTGTCCAGCCATTAACAACTTGTAAATCAGGCACAAGGTCATAAGCCAGAGTTTTTGTAACTACCGGGAAATTTCCCTGCTCCTGAGTTTTGGGTTCTAATCCTGCGATTGAGAATAAGCTCATCAATAATAAGTGTCGGAGTCATGGAGACATCGACAGTAAATATCCTGGATTGTGCCATTGCCGCATCAGGTACTGTATAGAGAATGTTCGGATCATCCAGATCGGCAAGATGCCCACGATACGAAACAGCCGTAAATTCCGCCGCTGGCTGGCAGACAATTAAGCTTACCAGCCCGGTATATTTAGAAAAAGACTCTACTTTTTGGCTTGTTTGGCTTTTCGAATCCAATCCGGGGCTGCGTACTACTACAGAGCAAGATACTATAATCCATACGTTGTCCGCTTCCTGCAGCTTGATCCGGCGTATCAGGGTATGAATATGTATGTGTATTGCAGTAACAATCCGAAAAGTGAAATATATTGGTATGATGTCCCCAAATTACCTGACACCCCTTTAATTTAATTCAACCTTAATTCCCATGAAAAATCTACCTGCAATCCTGAAGCATGAAGCACGTCCACAAACATTCAAGTATCGAAATTATGCAGAAAAAACTTGATTAATCCAATATAAAGTTGTATAGTTTCTTTGTGGCGTTGCATTTAGGAGGAATGCTTTGTCATTTGTTTTTTTTGTATTTTTAAATGGTTGACTTATACCCTCTAAGTTGATGAAGGAAGGAAATTTCACAGAGGAGTATGGGGCTATAGTATTTATGCGTTTATTAGAAGATTAAACATCATGGAAATCATATGTGTCATGGCAGTTATAGTGAGATTATCAGGAGAGCAGAAATTTTATGATTGTCAGATGTTCACATTGTAATAAGGTGCTGAAAATCAGGGATAACCTTGCAGGAAAACGCGGACGTTGCCCCGCATGTCAACAGGTGTTTACAATACCCAATCAGTGCCCGGAAACAACGACACAACTGAAATCAAAAACATCTTCCTCTGCTTCACAATTTATACAAACCCGGTGTCAAAATTGTAATAAATTATTTAAAGCCCCAATGAGCTTAGCCGGTAAAAAGGTAATTTGTTCCGAATGCAAGCAAGCTTTTATCGTGATCAATTTAGATGAAAAAGTTCCTATCTCCCAAACAGACGTGCTTCCACAAAAATCAATAAACAGCGCAAAAGTTACAGGCACGACGCACTCGACGGAACAATCCAAACCAGAAAGTGAGCAACTCCCCGTTTTTTCTGAAGCCCCAAATTTTCCTTCCGAGGGAAAAGAAAACAAACAACCGATATTGATTCCCGTTTCATGTAACACGACTTCTAAAAATATGAGATTTTTTGGTGACCATTCAAAAAATGTGTCAAAAATACCGGTATTAATCCCCGTATACTCGAATGATCAGACTACCATTTCCGTATCATCTGTAATTCGAACGGAAGCCGGGGAAACCAAAAAAGGTAAATACTTTAATTCAACGTTTATTGTGAGTTTTATCATGGGAGTTATACTCTTCCTGGTACTTGGTGGGTCGGCTGTACTGCCCTGGATTCAGACTCACCAGACTTTCGATAGAACCTCAATTAATATGTTTGAGAAAATATTTTCAAGGTCCGAGCACGTTAAGGCCATGTTTTATGAATTACCCATGAAGGGACATATTACATTGTTATTACCTGTATCAGTAATAATAGTGTCTGCTATAGCTGTTTTTCTTCCAAGTCGGCGCCTTCGTGGAGCTATACTGTTAATCGCTTGTCTTACCTCTGCTGCAGCATGGTTTTTGATAATCCATACTATTCAGAACGTTATTCTGTTATGGAGCCCGCTTGCCAGGTACGTTCAAGCCGCCGGAGTATCTGCAACATCAGGTACTTTTAATCCGATTATAGGTATCGGCGCTTGGATGATGGCTGGGGGGCTTCTGCTTATGATAATAATAGCCGCGGTCAATCTGCACCGTTTTTCTTACGGTGCCCTTTTCACACTCGGTCCTTTTGCCATAATCGCAATTCTCGGATTCCTATATTTAAACAACTGGTATCGTTCTTCAACAGTAAAAGTAGAGCTGAATATAACCGATATAAAAACAAACCGGGAGTCCATAAAATCACCCGGCTCCTCGTCTGAGTCAACTATAATATTATCAGCGATGAATCGTTCAAATAAACCGGTTGTGATAATTCCCGCTTACTATTCTCAAAGGAGCTATAAGCCGGTATCATCCTTAATCGTATCGGTAAAGGGAGATTCCTCGCTTTCTGGTGACAATTCGGGTGCCGGCAGGACGAGTATTTATCAACATAATGAATTACCAGGCAATTGGAGCAAGTCCATAGGTGAGCCGGATTTGATTCTCGGTTTGGAGATGGAAGATGCGGAATCAGAAAATTCTTTATCAGGAACTGAACAAGTATCCGTAACGTGTACATTCAACCAAAAGCAGAGTGCCGGTGCTGTTTTACGACCTAATGAGAAATGCGAAATTAGTCTGATATTTAGCCCTGTATGGCAAAACAAAATCTGGGGAGTAACAGCGGCGGGTAAATGGCTGGCATCGATGTTTGACGTAAATCAATCACGTTGTGCATCCATACCCATTGAAGTTCCGGGGATCGACCATCCACAGGATAAAAAGCTCACTGATGTTTATGATTACCGGGATAATGCAATCTCTCAGTTTAAGGCGGCATTCGATGTTCTGCAAACGAGCTCTAACAATGAATCATTTCTTCCGAAGCCTGTATTTCTTGCTGCTCTTAAGAATCTTGAAGATGGGAGGGAAAAGCTCAGAAATTGCATAACCTGTATTCAGGAGCTGAATAAACTGGGTGTCAAATTAGATAGTATGAGCTTGAAAAGCAGCACAGGCCAGCCCGCGAAATTTCTTGATGGATTGTCCCTGGCCGCACTTTTGGGCGTATTCGAGGACATGGCAAAATGCAGGATGCAATCTGCCAGGACAAAATTGCAGGATATAACCTCTGAAGATGTTGAGATTGCTCAGCTTGTACAAAGCGCTGTTAAGTGTATCAATCGTTTATCACTTGAAACAGCCCATCTGGATTATTCGGACAAAAAATACGAAGATACCGTCCGATTGCTTTCGGAGATAGATGAATCTGTCTTAATGGAGCCGCAGTTACGTTCAGAAACAGCTAATATTCTCCTGGAAGCAGTATATTATTATCTGACTGAAACAGGGATTTGTTTAATACATTCAAACGGTTCGACGTCTTCAATATTAAAACCTCAGGATGGACAAACAGTACCGTTTTCTGCTGCATTAACGAGGTTGGCTGAATGGAAACCTGATTTATGCAAAGGTGAGATTTTTTGTTATTCACACCTGGTAGCGGCACAACAAACAAAAGAGCTGACATCTGCAAAAGTAATAGAATTTGTAAAATCTTATGCTGATTCAGAATTGTGTCAGGAAGTATATTGCTGGCTGGGAGTGGAAGCGTTACGAAAAAACGAGTATCAAATTGCAGCAGAGTATTTTGGCAAGGCATCAACTGCGCGTCAAAATAATAAGGAAGATTACAAGAGCCTGGCCGGAATAGGAGCAGCTATTGCAAAAAAAACCTTTTATCAGGATGATTGCTTAAAACAGATTGCTGTCGAGCATAATATTTCCGGGTATTTAAATGCAAGGAACGATTGGTCTAAAGAGATAGTTAATATGGTGCCCCAGGCTGTTACAGGGAACAGGGCAGATACAAGCTGGATAGAAAATATTAGTATCATTGAAAATTTAGAACAACTTCAAATTTGGGAACGGGGAAATCATCATGCTATTGCTTTTATTAAGATGGACAGAAACCAGATTGATAAGGATCTCCTTGAAAAAATAAAAGAAGCTGTCGAAACAGGAGCAATCTTATGGACAAGCTCCTCTTTTATCAAAGAATTTGGTTTAGGGTGTCAGGAGCCTCCCATCGCTTTTTTGCATAGTGAAGCAAAATCTCTACCCCAGTGGCAGGATATTATCCCGGGAAACCTCCGATTCTCCGGTGGAATCGAGTATGATATTAGAGATTTCAAGGTAATGCTAACATCTAATACGCTTGGAAATGAGCCGGACAGATATGGGATATTATTTGTTGATATAGGAACTACACCAGAACCTGCTCGAAATAGAGGTGCCAGAAGTAAACCCCCTGTGATAAAGCCATGGTTTGTTTGTGCCGCCAGGGTGATTGGCAAAGGTCTTGTAGTTTTTTTACCCTCACGGATTACAGATTCAAGGGATAGTCGTTTATTCCTTGAAAGTTTAGTAAGGCATAAACCTCCTAATCGATAAATAATTACTATGGAAAACAATAGTTTCTAAAAAAAATATGCAGTTCGATATAGAAATAAAAGAATAAAGTCAATATCAAAAAATTAATATTCCAGGAAATATATAAGATGTCAGTCAGATTCAATTGTGCTTGTGGAACAGCAATAGAAGTACCGGATGAGTTCGCAGGTCGCCGGGGAAGATGCCCGAAATGTCATGCTGTGGTGACTGTACCATCTGTGAATAAAACCGTCAAGATTACTTCCGGTGATGATAAAGATGCAATAAGTAACGGAAAACAAAACAATCAAGCCGTTTCGGAGAAAGTGACTGCTCAACCTGCCGGTGTTGAAGAAGGAGTAAAAGATGCTTCGTTGGTTATCCGCATGAAGTGTGAATGTGGTAACGATATAATTGTTGCCAAACAACTCGAGGGACGAAGGGCAAAATGTAAAAAATGCGGCAGAGTTCTCAAAATAGTTGCTGATGCACTAAATAAAAACAATGAAGTGAGCAAGGCGACCATAGAAAATACATCTCCATCAATACCTTTTTCTCATCCAGATACATCGTCTTCATCGCATTCAAATCAGCATGTTCGGGCAGAGCATGCTGAACAACCTGTTCTAATACCGGTTGGCGCACCAAAACCTATGAAGTCACCGTCTGACCAGGTACAATCGGAACCTGTATTTATTCCGGAATCTGCCGGAGGAGAATCGAATGTTACACGAGTAACGTCCGTGAAGCCGGACAATTCACGGCTTTCACTCGACAAGCTGACAAGACGCGGTATGCGCATCTTACTGGAACCAGGCACGACCGATTTGTATAAAGTCAGACTAAGTCTTGCTCTTGGACTTTTGGGAATAGTGTGTTTGATTCAGTTTGTCAATACGATGGGTTGGAAATTCCCAGTCTCTGTTTTTTGCGTTCTTTTACTAATCACGGGATTAGCTGCAATAATTGTTGGCGGACTGGTTCGTTCCCTCAGGGATATAATTCTGGGATGTGTTTCAGTGATAGCCGTATTTAGTACGCCGCTTTTTGTAAAAATTTTTAGTATTCGTCGCGGAAGCAGGATGACCTACACAGCTTTGAAAGCCCTGATAGGCTGGGCTGGTGTGGGATATGTGTTGCTAAGCGGTTTTGCAGTGCTTGTTATTGTTACTATCTTGCTTGCTATAAGGAAAAAGGATTAATACAAAGATATAAAAAATTCATGAGGTTTCTAATTATATTTAAGGAGTTTCAATGATCAGAGTTCAATGTCTTAATTGCAGCTCACTGTTCGACACCGATGAACGTTATGCCGGGATGACCGCTAATTGTCCAAACTGTCAGGCCCAAATTGTTATTCCTGCTGCTTCGTCATCGGTTACACCTCAGGTGCAGCAGCAAAGAATTACTTCTTCCGCGGCTGGCGCTGACAATTTACCTCAAGGTCACGGAGGTATCTCTATTGCAGGTTTTGTTTGTGGGATTGTTGCTATTGTGATTTCATTCATCCCATGTATGGGCCTGCTTGCTCTTGGACCGGCTTTAGCTGGAATTATATGCAGTATTATAGGTTTAGTAAAAGCCAAAAGCAGGAATCGAAAAAAGGGACTTGCTATTGCCGGTTTAATTTGCTCAGTTTTAGCTGTTATCTGGATACCGTTGTATATTTTCGTGTTCGTAGGCGGAACAGCAGCTCTTTTCTCGGCTCCGCATTGGTAATGAAATATTAAAAAATTTGGGCTGAAAATTATAAATTTTAGAAAAATATTGACGAGAGTTTATTCAACAGTAAAATGTTCATATATGAAGCTTATGTATCGAAAAAAATGCTTAATAAACATTTTTAAGGAGAGTTGACCAAATGAGTTGTCCAAACTGTGGTGCTGCAGTTCCTGCCGGGACGAATAGATGTATGAAATGTGGAAGTTTTATTGAGCAACCAGCTATCCAAACATCAGGTCAGGTACCTATGCAGCCGGCTACTGCTCCTGTCCAGGCTTCAGCGCCTGCAGGTCCGGCGGTAAAATCAAAATTGGTGGCAGGATTGTTAGGTATCTTTCTTGGCTCTCTTGGTATTCATCGTTTTTATTTAGGCTACGTAGGTATTGGCATTATACAGATTCTAATGACATTGCTATTTAGCTGGCTCACCTGTGGTATTACTGCTATGGCGGCAGGAATTTGGGGACTGGTCGAGGGTATCATGATATTAGCAGGCTCGATGAACCAGGATTCCCAGGGACGTCCATTAAAGGAATAGGAATTCGGAGACTGACTAATGAATGAGTCAAAATCAAATGTTTCCACAATAGGCTGGTTATCCGTGCTCTTTGCGATTGGCGCGGCCGTCACATGTGCGTTGTTCCTTGTATTTGTGCCCGGTCCCGAGCGAGGCATGACATTTTACGTGGCAATGAGCATTGTAGTTGCCGTTGAGCTTGTTTTATTTGCACATTTGGCGTACTCGAGGTTAGCTCGTGCATATCCCCCAGGTCCGAGTCGGGCTATACGTCTTGAGATACATGCTCTTATTATAATATGGCTGGTTGTGACAATTATTACCACCATATTTGCAGTTCGCCCGGAAAATGCCGATACGTTTACTGCTGACAAGATATTAGTAATTTACTTATTAGCGACCTTTCTCTTCTTCCTGGCCGCATATTTTCTCTATAGTAACAGTATCGAAGTTGAAAAAACCGATGCCAAGCTTGTCGCTGAGAGAAGGAGCATAACATCAAAGACTCCGGATATAGAACATGCTATCCGGTTAATCGAGGAGATTGGACGTCTATATGCTGAACATAGTATTTTGGCGGACAGTACCTGCAAAAAGTTGAATACTTTACGTTCAAATATTGAAAGCGTATTCGTATCCGAACGGGCCTTGAGCCAGGACTCAGGCGATAGACGGGACTGGAATTCCCAGCTTGAGAAGCTGGTCTCGGAATTGATTTCGCTTTCGGATTCCGCTTCGATAGCAGTCTCGGAGGATATTCCTGAGCTATTGAAGATGATTGCTTCCAAAGCTGAGGTAATCTTAGTGACTTTGCGGAAACGCCGGGAATCCATAACTACCTGAGGAGAATAAAATATATGTCTATGTCTGTTGTTCAATTCCAGGACTCGACCGGCGAAGTCATGGTTGCTCGTGTCCCATGGGAGGGAACTGCGGAGTTTGTACTCGGTTCACAGCTTATCGTTCAGGATGGTCAACTCGCTGTATTCTATCGGGATGGCCGTCCAACAGATGCTTTTAAATCGGGTAGATACTCGCTCAACACGCAGAACCTGCCTGTCTTAAGCAAGATGCTAAAACTGGCTACATTCGGGACAAAATCGCCGTTTCAGGCTTACGTATATTTCGTTCAGCTCAAAACTTTTGTGAATCTTGGCTGGGGCACAGCGACTCCAATTCTGTTTCGGGACACCGAATTCAAGGCGGTTCACATCCGCGCCAACGGCTCATTCTCATTAAGGGTGGAAAATCCTTCGGTTTTCCTGAAAACAATCGTTGGCTCTCAGGGTCTCAGCAATACACACTCTATCGAAGAATACACTCGCAGGATTATAATCTCACGATTTGCAGATACACTGCCTGCGATTCTTAAAAGTGTTTTAGACCTGCCAGCTCACTACCGGGAAATAGAAGTCAGCCTGAAAAAGGCCGTTTTTGATGACCTTGAGCAATACGGATTAAAACTCGTTGATTTACTTGTCGAGGCTATAACAGTGCCTCCAGAAGTCCAGCAAATGATAGACCGAGCGGCCGGCTCAAGGGCTTTAGATGAATCGGAACTAAAGCGTTACAAAGAGGCAGCCATGTCCGATGCCCTGCGAGACGCCGCAAAAAATCCCGGTTCCGGAGCAGATGGCATTACCGCAGGCTTGGGAATCGGCGCCGGTTTAGGTATGGCTAAAGAGATGATAGGCCAACCGAATCCGCCAAGTGAAGCAGGAAATACTCCCAAGCTAACCATCGACCAGGTCCGAGCGAAACTAAAAGAACTAAAATCCCTCGTCGATGAAAATCTGATAACACAGGATGATTTTGAGCAACAGAAGAAACGATTGTTGGATCAGGTATAGTTTTATGCATCAAAGTTGTTTTTTTCAAATTATCTGGATTGTACTTGTTCTGTTACCGTTTGCTGATGCTGCACAAATCAGCAGTGAAGAAGTCATTATCGTAGATCCCATAAGCGATCCAGGCGGTATTCGTATTGTTGGAGAACTCAGCGGCGACATGGCGAAACTCGCATTCTTCAATGACAAGGCTAGGCCGGTCGACGCTTATATTGGAAATACGCGCATATGTATTATGGGCAGTGCAGAGACAAAAATTCCCAGCAGCATAACTGATACTGCTATATACATTAATGAGTTTTTAAAGGGGGAATATCAAATTTTAGCTTCGGCAAAAAAGGATGCTGTTTTTGACTTTAGTAATACTGATAAGGTACAAATCGATTGTTATGGTCCTTTTCCCGTAATAATTCTTTCTCCTCATACAGCAGCTTTAGGTTTTTTATCAGGACGCATAGATGAGTTACGCGAACTATATAACAGTGGTGAACTGGATCGGATTAAAGAACCAACTGCTCGTGCTTTTATATTTGATATAGTCATACCTGTCGCTAAGTTTGTTGTTGGCTTAAACGAAGATGATTTAGTGAAACTAGCGGTAAAAATTGAAGGCCCGATTGCTGATTTACTCTTTACATTATTGGAAGACTTAGCTAACTCAGACAGTGAGCAGGCTCTTGAAAATGCTCTAATTAATGCTGTTAAGATTCTGGAGAGTATGGGCACGCTGATTGCCGAGGAAGCATCTGGTGTTATAGCAAAGGAGGTTTTGGAGAAACTAACTGTGGCTTTAGAGGTTCTAGGTCGAATCGATACGTTTGTTGAATTCGGACGTGTTGGCTTTGATCAGATAACCACACCTATGCACGTCAGATTTGCCATAACGCGAAAAGAGATCGATCTGCCTTTACATGTTCCTTATGTTGAACAAGGCTTAACGAATTGGTGTGGACTTGCTACACAGTGCATGTTGCTGCGTTATTATGGGATCGAAAAACAATTATGGGAAGTTGCTGAAGATTATGGATTTACACCACAAGATGGCATATCAGGAGCTCCAACGCTTCTAGATAGCAAAAGCTATGATGAAATCGAATTATACATGAGACAGAATGGATTAGAAGTTGAGTGGTATCAATGGAGCCACCTGCCACCTTTGAGTCCTTCAAGTGATGAAGTGCTTAATTGGGTAGAAAATCATATTAACCGTGGTGACCCTGTAGCTATGTTCCTGACTGGATCTATCGGGCACTCTGTGGTTATAACAGGGTATGAATACGATAATGGTCAGTTTTATGTCTTTGTTCATGATCCAAGCGGAGCCTTGGCGAAAATATTTCCAGATACAGGATATACTCCAGATAGTGTACAGATGCATATCAAGGTTACATGGGAAACCTTTTTTGAAACTGCCAATTCGTGGATCGCAGGCAACTGGCATGGTATTCCCATTCCTGCTGTTGCTCCACAAAGACTTATGGTTGTTACTAATGGAAATCCATCACCTAAAGTAGGTACACTCCAGCTAGGCATGGGTTCACAACTTGGTATCAGTAATTCTGGAATAGTAGCTGTCTATATCGGGAAAGATGATGGCCTTACAATAACAGAACTGCAGATGAATAATGGCCTGCGTTGGATAGGTACAATCGAAAACGGGAACGTGGCTCTTGAAGGAGAAGGAACACAACCCCCTCCATATTGGCCTTCTACTGGATCAAAGATTAGTCTTTTAGGAGGTAATGCAAATATGCAGTTTGTACATTTAACAAACGGCAGTTCTAATAACTTGCATGCGAAGCTTCATTTTATGATATTACAGTCCGAAGCATTGGATGCTTTACCCGTTCGCGAAGAACAACGTGAGATTCTAATTCCGCCAATAGGGATTGTTCCAGTCGGAAACATTGAAATGTCCTTCAATGGTCTCGAAACTGGTTCATATACACCCGCAATAACTGTAGAAATACTGGATATGCCAGAAATAAATTACTATATTATTATGCCTCCGATTTTGATTAAAAAAACACCAGAAGATACTGGACAGGGTATGCTTGACTGTGTCTTTTGCATCGATACGACTGGATCGATGGCGGATGATATTGATACAGTAAAAACATCATCACAGGAAATTATTGACAATTTGCAACAATACTGTTCCGAGAATAATATCAGTCTTCAATTAGGTCTCGTGACTTATGGTGACCATGCAGTGGATACAACATGGCTTACAGCCTGGCCATTGACAAGTCAGAATGAAGTCATCTTGAATAACATCCAGGCGATCCAGGTAAGCGGCGGCGGAGATGCGCCGGAAGATATGTACGCGGCGTTTATGTGTGCTATGAATAATCGAAAGGATGGTCAGAACCAGACGATAAATATGGGCTGGCGAGAGGGAGCTGCAAAAATTATTATACCCATGTGCGATGCGCCACCCCATGATCCGGATTTTGAGGGTACAACTTTAAGTGATATCAGCGTACGGGCAGAAAAACTTGATCCTGTACATATGTATCCGCTGCTGCTTCCAAAGCAGGGTTCATCTTTTCTAAATCCGGCAGTTCGCAGTATGGAAAAGATTGCGAAAGCTACAAAGGGTGAAGTGGTTCGGGTCAACAGTGCAAAGGAGCTGCCGGAGACTATTGTCTCAACGGTAAAGCTCGCTATTCGTCAACATCGCAACGAGGTCTGGCGGCAGAAGCATCCGCCTTATTTCCTTTATGGAACAATATTTGGGATAGTGGGACTTATTTTAGCCGGTCTTTCTGTTTTGTTTGTGCATATGATTATGTCACGTAATCGCATTGATAAGAAAAATACAAATTCTTTTACATAACTTGATAGTCAAAAAGGTAAATTATTTAACTTGTAGAAAGGAGAATTGTAATGGCTGTAGCTGGATTAGTTCTTGGAATTGTCTCATTTGTCATATCATTTATTCCCTGTGTTGGGCTTCTTGCTATTTTACCGGCTATACTGGGAATCATCTTTAGTATTATTGGCATATCGAAAGCCAAGACCACCGGGCAGGGTAAAGGCATGGCTATCGCAGGTCTTATTTTGTCGATACTTGCGATTGCATGGGTTCCAATTTATATTCTCCTTATCGTGGGAGGAGCTGCCGCAACAAGTGCATCCTTCTAATTTTGCCGAAATTAAATTTTCAAATGGAAAAGGTGAAATCTGAGAATGAGGATGGAAGCTCGTCCTCTTGTTCACTACCTGGTACAAAACATTTGATTCGCAGAGAGCGATTTTATAGAACCGGTTATTTTATCGCAGCTCTTGCTTTTGGGACGATTCTATTATTGCTGTATTTAGCAGAGATCAGGCATGTGCCCGATGCAGGGGAAAATGATGCGATTTATCTTTTTGGTATGCGTATGCCTGAGACTTGTCTTTATCATCGCATTTTCGGGCGTCCCTGTCTCGGCTGCGGATTAACACACGGGGTCGTGTCTCTACTTGATGGGAAATTTCACCGTGCTTCTGAAATACATCCTTCTTCTGTATGGGTTACTATATGGATTGCGACACAGATGATTTTGAGGCTGGTGCTGGTGTTTTCACCTTCGGGATTTTTCCCCCCATTGGTTCCGGACTTGAGTATATCACTGGCTTCCATGGTTATATCTATATACCTGCCAATTGTCTGGTGACAAGCAAATTTTGGAAGTAAATAAATGCTGTTCTAATCGCCTGTCGTAATAATTCCTGCTTATAAACTGAACTTGTGCAAAACTCTTGTTATGAAGTGCACCCCAAGTTGAGGTTTTTTATTAAAATATAGTTGTTAAAGTGCAGCAATTAGTGTAAATTACTGTGTTTATTATAGTGTGTGGAAAGTTGATTGGTTAATCCTTTTGTCAAATAAATAAAGAGGCTTATTATGAAGGTAAACTTTAACAGAAGTGCCCTTGCAGAGGCTTTGGGTCTGGTATCGTCGATAGTTCCCAGCAGAACGCCAAAGCCCATATTGCGCTGCGTTCAAATCACGGCAGATGACAAAGAAGTCCGAATCTGTGCGACTGACCTGGAAGTCGGCATAAACTACCTGATTTCCGAGGTCCAAATCGAAGAGCCTGGCGAAGCAGTAGTTCCCGCAGACAGGCTCCTGGCAGTCGTACGCGAAAGTATAGATGACGTGCTTTCCCTGGAATCTTCTGAAGGAACCTGCCAGATAAAGGGAGTGGACAGCCACTTTACCATTTACGGCCATGAACCAGGCCAATATCCGAAAGTTCCCGATTTTGACGGCTCAGCAGATATAAAAATCTCGCTCGGCAATCTCCAGGCAGGTATTCAGCAATGCCTGTTCGCTACTGCCAAGGAAAGCAGCAGATATGCTATCAACGGCGTATTGTGGGAAATTAAAGACAAAAAGATGTTCCTGGTTGCGACCGATGGACGCAGGCTCGCGCGAAGCAAGGTTAGCTTATCTTCAGCACCGAAAAAGGACGATGGGCCGACAAGTATTATAGTTCCCGCAAAAGCTATGGGATTACTGGATAAAATCGGCAGCAGTGAGAAAGATGTCGTCTCGGCAAAACCTGTCGATAACCAGATTTTAATAAGCTGCGCTAATGTTGTTATAAGCTCAAATCTCGTCGAAGGTAATTTCCCGAAATATGAGGATATTATCCCAACTGATTACGATAAAAAATTAACTCTTTCGACAGAAGCTGTGCTCAGTGCCGTGCGAAGGTCCTCACTGCTTACCAGTGAAGAATCCCGGAGCATTAAGCTTTCTGTTCAAAAAGACAGGCTCATTTTCTCAGGCAGGGCACCGGAGACAGGTGATGCACAAATTGAGATGAGTATAGATTATACCGGCGATCCTATTGAAATTGGCTTTAATCCGCAGTTTTTAATTGACGTGCTGCGCGTTATTAAAACGCCTGATTTCGATATGGAGTTAGGCCAGTCAGACAGGCCGGGACTGATTAAAAGCGGGACTGATTTATTATACGTCCTTATGCCGATAAATTTAGGATAAGTAACAAGAGTTGTGCAAAAGCTCAGTAAATAACTTAAATTGATTTATCATTTTCCCGAATTTTATGGAAGAAATCGAGAGAATAGAGCAGGCTGTAAAAGGCAGGCAAATAAAAAAATATGACAGATTTGTCAAATTAGGCCAGGCTGCCGAGCAGTTTATCACCGGGCAGGTTAGGCCGCAGCAGAAAAAATATGGAAATGTGGTAGAAATCTGGGAGCAGGTGCTGCCGGAGGAGCTGTGCAGACATTGTGAAATTGTTAATATCTCGGGCGGAAACCTTATGGTAAAGGTCGATTCGCCTTCGTACAAATATGAATTGCATTTATGCAGCATGGAAATTCTCAAAGAGTTGCAAAGGGAATGTCCCAAAGCCAGGTTGACGAAAATAAAACTTCTTTAAATTAACATAAAATAATAAGAGAAAACATATGCAGAGCCATACATACGATGCCAGTAAAATAAAGATTCTTGCGGGATTGGAAGCTGTGCGCAAGCGTCCTGAAATGTACATCGGAGATTGTGGAACCGGCGGCCTTCACCACCTGGTTTACGAAGTAGTTGATAACTCCATCGATGAAGCGATGGCAGGCGCGTGTGATCAAATCGATGTTCGTATCTACCCTGACGGAAGCTGTTCTGTCGAAGATAACGGCAGGGGAATACCCGTAGAGACACATAAAGAAGCTAAAGTCAGCGCCTTAGAGGTTGTTCTTACAAAACTTCACGCAGGTGGAAAGTTCGATAATGAAAGCTATAAAGTCGCCGGCGGCCTGCACGGAGTCGGTGTCAGCGTTGTAAACGCACTAAGCGAATGGCTCGAAGCAGATGTCTATCGTGACGGCAAGCATTATCACTTCGAGTGTGCCAGGGGAGATGCAAAAGGCAGAGTAAAGGAAATCGGCACGACTACAAAACGAGGCACTAAAATCACATTTAAGCCGGATGAGGAAATATTCGGGGATAATGAGTTCGCATATGATACCCTGCTCAAGAGAATTCGGGAATTAGCTTATTTGAACGGCGGCTTGAAGATTTCATTCAAAGACGACATGAACAAGAAAAAAGAGGTCTTCCAGTTCAACGAAGGTATCAAGGCATTCATTAAACATCTCAACGAAGGAAAGGAAACGCTTCACAAAGATGTTATCTATCTTTCAAAAGAAGATGCAGATGCAAAGCTCAGTTGTGAAGTAGCCTTGCAATATAATGACGGATATACCGAAAACGTGCTGGTTTTCGCAAATAATATTCGCAATATCGACGGCGGCACACACCTTTCAGGTTTCAGAACTGCGCTGACCCGAACGATGAATTATTACGCTAAAAATAATAATCTTCTCAAAAGCGGCCAGGCAACGACAGGCGATGATTTGCGAGAAGGATTGACCGCGATAGTCGCAGTAAAACTTGCTAATCCGCATTTCGAGGCGCAAACCAAAGTGCGTCTTACGAATCCCGAAGTCGGTGGTTTTGTCGAAACTACTGTCAACGAGCAGTTAGGCCATTATCTCGAAGAGCATCCATCCGAATCGAAAAGGATTTTGAACAAAGCCATTCAGGCAGCAGCGGCAAGAGAAGCAGCAAGAAAAGCACGAGAGCTAACCAGGCGAAAAGGTGCGCTAAGCACCGCAAATCTGCCGGGAAAACTGTGGGATTGTGCAAGCAAGGAAAAAGCAACTACGGAAGTATTCATAGTAGAAGGTGATTCCGCAGGCGGCTCTGCAAAAGCAGGACGGGACCGAAATATCCAGGCAATCCTGCCTTTGAAAGGAAAAATTTTAAATGTAGAAAAGGCCAGACTGGAAAAAATGCTTGCGCACGACGAAATCAGAACAATTATCAGCGCTCTTGGAACCGGTATCGGAACCGACGAGTTCGACCTGGAAAAGTGCAGGTATGGCAAGGTCATTCTCATGACAGATGCCGATATAGATGGCGCTCATATTCGAACATTACTTTTAACGTTTTTCTTCAGGCAAATGCAGCAGTTGTTCCTTAATAGAATGATTTATATTGCACAGCCGCCTTTATATGAGATTAAGGTCAAGGGGCAGAAAAAATCTGAATATATCCTCAGTGAAAACCAGATGCGAAAAAGAATGATTAGCCGAGGTCTGGAAGGAACTGAGCTTCATATCAGAAATGGCAACGGAACAGAGGAAAAAAAGACTAAGGCAAAGGATAAAGACCAGGCCTCGAAAAAGACTGAAAAAGGCGCTCGTCTGCATGTAACCGGGGAAAAGATGTCCGAGCTTGTTAAAATATTATCCGAAGCTGAGCGATTAATCAGCGTTTTAAGCAGACGAGGCATTCATTTCGAGAGTTTTATCGAGAAATATTATACTCCATCCAAAGGTGGATTGCCCCAATTCCGTATTTTAACAGATAATGAGGAAGAAATTTTTTACAATAAAGACCTGTATGAGAAGCGGGTTGATGAGCTAAAGGAAAAGGCTGAAGCTTTGGCAGAAGGACAGGAGGAAGAGCATTTTTACGCCGAAGAGCTTCATGAAGTTGGCAGGATAAACAAGATAAACGAGCAGCTAAGCAAACAATATAACCTGGATTTGAAAGATTTTCTCCTCAAAGCTGCTAAAACAGTCGCAGGCGAGGCAATTGAGACAAAATTTCAGCTTACCAACGGTGAAGATTCGTATGAAATTGCCTCACTCGGTGAAATATGCCCGGGAGTCAGGCAAATAGGCGGCAAAGGCATCGAGATGAAACGTTTCAAAGGACTTGGCGAGATGAACGCAGACCAGCTATGGGAAACGACAATGAACCCTGAGTCCCGAACGCTTCTCAGTGTAAAGCTTGAAGATGCAGGCGAAGCCGACAGGCTTTTCAGTATCTTAATGGGCGATAATGTCGAGGAACGCCGCAATTTCATTCAGGACCACGCTCTTGAAGTCCAAAACCTCGATATTTAAATTAAAATAGTATCGGACAAGTCAGACATGTCTAACAAGTCTGATTGTATCAGTATTTCCACTCAATAAAGGATAGCTGAAAACCTGCACTTTTTCACGGAATTTATCAAAATCCAATTCACCTTTCCCATAAGCGTCAATATCAGATTTTTTCGCACGTATAACAATAGCATTCAGTGGTGGAGGTAATAATTTGATATCATCAGGGAGATTTTTGATATTATCAGGCAGATCTTCTTTTTGGACCCATTTTCCTCCATTTCCAGTCTGTATAAAATACTGATTATTCAAGATGGCTTTAATAGAAGTTCTAAGAGTGCTCATCTCTGAAATTCTGATAATAATAGATTCATCAGGCTTTAATACTCTGATATTCGACGCGTGTTTCAGTGCTGTTATAAAGGTTTTCTTGAGATTTTCTACTTTTTGGGCGTCATATTTAACATCGAGATTTTCGGCGCCTCCAATGTAAGAATAAGCAGAAACAGTCTGCGGCTCATAAATCTGTTGTTTCGTCTGCTGCCAAACCTGGTCAACTTCCCCTTTGTTCGGCTCCTGCGGCTGTTCCTGTACTTCAGGCGAAGCTGATAGAGGAAAATCTACGTTGATTAGGAATAACACACCATAATCCGCCAGATACATACTATTTATAGGATTAGCGGCCGTTTTAAAATTTAAACTCGAATAGCCAGTAGGAGTTGTAGTATCAAGTCGTTCAATAAAAAAAGGATATGAACCAGTTTTGGGCGAAAATACTCCATTTTGTAATAGCTCATTTCTGAAAATCTGCGACATTACATTCATGTCTTCATTTATAGCGAGTAGGCTTTCGGTTTTCATTTCTTCTGTCGGAATTATGAGAATACTTTCAGGATTACTACCTGACGTATTAATTGTTCCTGTCGAACGTGGAGTTCTTATTAATCTTTGTAAATCTTGTGTTTTTTTAGCAAAATCAATTGTTTGTTGTACTTGAGCTTCCCACGCACGAACTCTAGCCTGATAAGCCTCTGGAGATTCACCTCTACGTTGTATAGGGCGTTCAGGAAGAGAAGGTATTGTTACTGGGAGTGATGCAGTAGCTGCCATACGTTGTATCTCGGATAACCATTCTTGAAGTCGTGCCTGATAAGCTTCATCTGATTCGCCATCACGTTTTACAGGGCTATCAGGAATAGTAGAGACGACGCTTCTTCTTGTGCCTGTAGTTGTAGTACTACCCCGAACCGGGTTGTCGATAATACTTGTCGTTGCTGCTCTACCCGATGGTGTCGTTGTCGTTGTAGCAGGAAAATCGATAGAAAATGACAATCCGGAAAGCGTTAGAGTTATTACAGTAATTATTGTAAATGTTCTGATTGAAGTTTTCATGTTTTTCTCCTTTAATTTTAATTATTAGAATTTTCGTTTTCGTTTGGAACGAGGTTATCTGTATTTGTCAAAAAATTCGCTAATACAGCAACATTCTGCTGTGTTTGCTGTAAATCCTTCACTGTTGCAGAGGCAAAGTTGACTAAGGCGCTTCCAAGCTGGGTTTTATCTTCGAGCCTGTTTTGTTCTGTTTTCTGTATTTCAGCCGCAACCCATTGCCTGTTCTGAAGTTGTGAAGTTGCGATGGCTTGTATAAGCTCTTCCAGCAATTGATTTGTGATAGTGCCTGATGTGTTTAGAATTTCTATAGCTGCCTGGTTCAAATCCTGCCTGTATTGTTCTGTAAGCTCTTGTCTAATCTGAACATAGTTACTTGCAAGGCCAAGCTGAACATATTGAGTTACATCATCAAGGAGTTTTTCACGGATAGCCGGTTCCAGTTCACTTCTGATTTGTGCCATGTCTGGTGGTTTAGGTGCTGAGAATCTTCCTGCTGCGTAACCGATAGAAACGGACAATATGACTGCTGCCGCTATTCTCGCAAGATTATTAATTATCATAATCCTTTTTGAGAAAACAACTTGCTTATCAAGTTGCTCTTCAGGTAATTGGCTCGCAACTTGATTGAGCTTTTCTAAAGTTGTATCAGCCAAATCTTTTGGTGACCAGGCGGGAATCTGTTCCTGCTTTAGCAATTCAACAGCTTTTTTTAGAATATCATCTTTTTCTTTCATAGCACAACCTCACTTTTCTGCTTATTTGACGAAACTGTTATGTATTTTCGCAGTTTCTCTTTTGCGCGATGCAGTAATACGCCGACATTATTTGTTTTTATATCAAGCTCTTTTGCAATTTGCCGATAGCTCATATCATTCAAGTGCCGCAGGCAAAAAACCTGCGCTTCCTGAACAGGCAGTTTAACAACCGCTTTGCGAAGTCTTTCTACTAACTCCTGCTGCTGTATGTAGTTAGATGGATCAGAAATTGTCTTAGATGCAGAAGTTTCATAATCAGCAGGAGAATTTTTCGATTCCCGGCGAAATCGTCTGCGAAGCTGGTCAATCGCTCGCGTAGTTGCAAGCCTTATTAAAAGAGCAGGAAAATTTTTTATTTTCTGACGTTTGCACACTTTCAAAGCGTCTACGAATGTTTCCTGAAAACAGTCACAAGCATCTGCATAGTTTCCAAGCAGCCTGTATGAAGTCTGCCATACAGCAGGACCATGCTTTTCGATAATTATCTGCCAGTCAATCACTTGCAAGCGATTCTCCTTCTGAGTAACCTTGGTAGCTGCCTTCGATATAATAGTCGGTCGAGACGATTATTTTATTACAGAATTTTTTTTTTGCTCGAAGAAAAAGGGGTAATTAGTGGCAAGTTAAATAAAATTTGTTTTTTTTATTTAATTTGTAAAAATTTTCCTTGCAAAGATTTCAACTACATGAGAAAATTGAAAATCAAATGAGTGACCAAAGTTGGAATAATGTTAAAACATAGTTGTGAATTTTACTCCAGGGAGGTCCCAATGGCGGGCTTAGTCAAAAGCAGGAACATGCAGGAAAAGTTATTTAGC
>CAYSHS010000007.1:19782-24765 GCA_964430845.1 uncultured Pirellulales bacterium
ATCGCTTTTTGATTCGTCAAAATTTTCAACATAATTTATTTTTGCTTCTTTTTCCGTAATTATCCTGACAGGCTGTGCAGAACCATACTGGAATGACAGTTATTTTGAAACGTTATCTCATGAACAGCAAAAGGACGCACTTAAGAAATATTTGGATCAAAAATTCGAAGATTCCGGGAAACTGTTTCTCTTAGGCCAGTTGTACCATGCTGATAAGGCATGGGACGAAGCGGAATATTATTACAAAAATTCTCTGCGTTTCGATCCTATTTATAAGCCTGCCCAGGCGGCTATGATCAAACTCATGCTAGATCGCGGTGAGCCGGCCAGGGCGCAGCAGTATCTCGATACTTATATGAAACAGGTTGCCAATTCGCCGGATAAACTTATCGAGCTTGGTGTGGAGTTTCAGCAGCAGAAGCTTGACCCATATGCCCTGGATTGTTTTCAGAAAGTCATTGAGTTAGTACCAAATTCCCCTGAAGGTTACAAATATATGGGATATTTTTACCTTAATAAGAATGATAAAGACAAGGCTACAGAGTATTTTAAGAAGAGTTTCAATCTCGACCGACTTCAGGACGATGTAGCCTTCGAGTTGGGAAAACTTAATGTCCCGATAGTGTACCCAGGTAACCCAGGTAAAATAGCACCCTCGGAAGAATAAAACGAAATACAGTAAAACTATATAAAGGGAAGAATTTTTGCGTGATGCTCAATGAGGCAAAATAAAGCTGAATCGAGTATCGGGATTTTAATGTTGTTTTTTTCATTGCCCCGTAGTGAACGGATGCGCTGCGGGGTTTTTTATTTTACATTTCTGCAATTCGTGTTATCATAAAAGAACCTAAATGCTTAATAATCATGTTGTTATATTAGGGGCTTTTTATGAATTTCAGGAGTACTGGCTTAATTCAACTTGCACTTGTTGTTCTTATATTACCCGGTTGCGGAAAGAAAGATGATAACGGCGTAATTACCCTTAAACTCGGCCATGCACTCGATATAGAGCATCCTGTCCATAAAGCACTGCTTGATATGGCGGACAGGCTCGAAAAGAAATCAGGCGGAAAAGTTGTCCTGAAAGTATTTCCCGGCGGGCAGTTAGGCTCAGAAGAAACTCTTATTAAACAGCTTCAACTGGGGCTTGTCGATATGGCTAAAGTTTCGACTTCGCCCTTGGAGGGTTTCGTATCTATTTACAGCGTTTTCAGCGTGCCGTATCTGTTCAAAAATAATACCCATTTCTGGAATGTTTTGGATGGCACTATTGGTAAGCAGCTTTTACAGGCAGGTGAGGATAAAGGTCTTAAAGGACTTTGTTATTATGACGCCGGAAGCAGGAGCTTTTATACAAAAGACAAACCAATCAATAACCCGGATGATCTTAAAGGGATGAAAATAAGAGTTATGAACAGCTCGACTGCGATCAAAATGATGGAAGAGTTAGGTGCAGCCGCAACTCCGATTCCCTGGGGAGAGCTTTATACATCCCTCCAGCAGGGTGTAGTTGACGGTGCAGAGAACAATCCACCGAGTTTCTATCGCTCAAGTCATTATGAGGTATGTAAATATTACAGTCTAACTGAGCATACCACGATTCCCGATATAGTGCTGATAAGTATGAAAACATGGAATAAGCTCACACCTGAAGTGCAGAAAATGATACAGGAAGCAGCAGATGAATCCAAGGCATATCAAAGGAAATTATGGGAAGAAGAAAGCGATAAGGACTTAAAAAAGGTTGAGGAAGAAGGAGTAAAAGTATTTTATCCGGACAAGGAGCCTTTCAGAGAAAAAGTCAAAGAAATGCAGGACTCTTATAAAGGCACAGAAGTTGGCGACCTTATAAAGCAAATTAAAGAGGTTCAATACTAAGGAACGTTGATGCTTGAACTTACCTTAAAGCTTATTCGCCTGCTCATCAAAATTCTTGAAATAACTGTAATACTCGTTATGGGTTTTCTTGTTTTTGACGTCTTGTGGGGAGTTTTTACAAGATTTGTATGGCATCATCAGAGTTCATGGACAGAAGAGCTTGCTCGAATGCTTCTTGTTTGGGTATCCCTGCTTGGTGCCGGCATTGGTTTTATTAGAGGAAGTCACCTGGGGGTTGATTATTTTGTTGGAAAATTAAGCGTTAAAAAGCAAACATTCTGCCAGATAGTTGTTTATCTGCTCGTTGCCATTTTTGCCTCAGTAATAATGATATATGGTGGTATCAGGCTGGTTGTTTCAACTTTACAGGCCGGCCAGATTTCACCGGCACTCAGGCTGCCGGTAGGTTATGTTTATCTTGTAGTGCCTATCAGCGGCTTTTTCATATTTGTTTTCTCTTTCGAGACTATTATAAAAAATTCTGCTTTGCTTTTAAGAAAAACCGAAAACAAATAAAGGGCAAAATTTAATATGGATACTACCCAAATATCGGCTATAATTTTAACTGTCAGCTTTATAATATTTCTTTCTATTAATATGCCCGTTGCGATAAGTATCGGGCTTTCAACGTTTTTAACCTGTTTATATGCCCTTGGCCCGGCAGTGAATGAATCTATAGGTGCTTCTATTAACAGCACTTCAGATTTTATCTCATTGCAAATGGCCACCGGCATTGATTCCTTTATGCTTCTTGCAATACCATTTTTCGTTTTGGCCGGCCTGTTTATGGGTAAAGGCGGCATAGCCCGAAGACTAATCGTGCTGGCCAGCGCTCTGGTCGGACGATTCACAGGCGGACTTGCGTATATCAACATTCTAACCTGTATGTTTATGGGTGCTCTTTCTGGCTCTTCTATCGCGGCAGTTTCTGCCGTCGGCGGATTCATGATTCCTGAAATGAACGATAATGGCTACGATAAAAATTTCAACGTTGCTGTAACTACAACCGCCGCAACAACTGGTCTAATGATACCACCCAGCAATATTATGATTGTTTACGCACTCGTTGCCGGTTCAGGTGTATCTGTTATCGCTATGTTTATGGCCGGAGTTTTACCTGGAGTCGTATTCGGTTTAATGCTTATGGTGGTAAGCGGCATTATCAGCAGAAGAAGGCATTACGGTGCAGGCGAAAAATCCGATTTTCTTAAAATACTTAAAGCATTCAAAGGTGCTATTCTTAGCTTGTTTCTAATTGTAATTGTTTTAGGCGGCATCCTGAGCGGATATTTTACTGCGACTGAAGCGGCTGCAATCGCTGTCCTTTATTCCTTTATACTGGCTGTTATCGTTTATCGTGAAGTAAAAATCAAAGATATTCCAGGGATTTTGCTGCAATGTGGGATTACTACTTCAGTTGTTATGTTCCTTATTGCAACATCAATGGCAATGTCACAGATTATGACGACACAATTGATACCTGAGAGGGTCAGTAATGGTTTGATTGCTCTCTCACAAAACAAATATGTCATTTTGTTGTTTATCAATGTTTTACTTTTATTTGTCGGAACATTTATGGATATGACTCCGGCAGTCCTGATTTTCACTCCCATTTTTCTGCCTGTAGTGACAAAACTCGACGTAAATCCGATTCATTTCGGTCTAATTATGATTGCAAATCTCTGTATCGGAATTTGCACGCCGCCTGTGGGAACATGTTTATTCGTGGGCTGCGGCGTAGGAAAAACAACAATAAGCAAGGTTCTTCCATCATTGCTGCCATTTTTCGGTGCTATGATAGTCGCGCTAGTGCTCATTACCTACATCCCAGCTCTATCACTGCTTATACCGCAATTGCTGCATCTGATTTAGGAAAATAAGAAATAATTAGGAATGATTCTTTATCGCCATTTATGATTGCATGATGGGCAATTGCCTCGGTGGACTGATAAGAATTGGCCGCAGTTAGGGCAGGCCCATTTTTCTTTTTCTTTTTGTACGAATTTTCTTATTCCGTGTTCTTTGATGTATTCCTGGTTTTCAAGCATACTCATGGAATATTTTGTCCTGTATCGTTTGTCCAGATTTTTCATTCTGGCGCAGGGAAATTTATCACAATCGTAACAGAATCCGGATTTGAGTTGTTTCCTCTTTTCGCACATCCTTATTATACAACCAACGCGAGTTTTGGTTTTATAAGCATCGACTTTAAAGCAGCCGGGGCATGTGTTTTTCTCCCTGACATAACCTATGCAAAGCCTGCAATTCATCCCGCACGGTGCAATCAGATTCGTTTTCATAGCTTTTGAGTTTTTGTTGTTTTGAGCCTTCATTTCATCTTATTATATGGAAATATTCCATTTAACAATAGAAAATAGCAAAAAATATTTATTTCTATAAACCTAAACAAGCACTTAAATTGTTATATTAGTAGCAAACGTTTGTTATGAAAGTGATTTGGTGAATCTAAATGGAAGACAGGCTGCTTGTTATAAAATGTAAACACGGGAGCAAAGAAGCTCTCAAGCGAATCTATGAAAAGTACAAGGATTATCTGCTTATCTTAACGGTTGGGCTTGTCAATAATTCAAGCGTCGCTGAAGATGTTGTACATGACGTTTTTACTGCCTTTGTTCGAGATATAGAAAAGTTTCGACTAACCGGTAGTTTGAAAGGTTATTTAGGAACATGTGTTGCGAATCGTGCGAGAAATATGAACAAAGCAAAGCAGCACGTAAGCCTCGAATCAAATCCAGCCGAATTAGACGAATCAGATTTGAATGAGCCGACAAGCACGATTGTCTGTAACGAACAACTGAATCAATTAAATAATGCGATGGCACAGCTTCCATACGACCAGCGTGAAGTAATCATGCTGCACTTTCAGGCTGGTTTGACGTTTCAGGGAATCGCAGAACAGCAAGGTATTTCAGTAAATACCGTCAAGAGCAGATACAAATATGGAATTGATAAGCTTAGAACAATTATGAATGAGGAGTCAATAAAATGAATCCCGAAGAAAAAATAAAAAAACTAATAGAAGAATCAAAAATAAAGACGGATGCTCTAACGGAACAGAAAATCCTTGGCAATGCCTTCGAGCAT
>CAYSHS010000008.1:0-23705 GCA_964430845.1 uncultured Pirellulales bacterium
GTCGATGTGTCCCGCCTCGGATCAGAACAGATATCACAAGGGTCAGTCTCAGCAGCAACAATACCCAGGCGGATAATAACTGCTTTACCTATCCCGCTGACGATGCAGGAGCCTGTGCAGTTATAAATCATTTCCACTGCTTCAGCGAAAGAAGAATCTACAATCGGCACAAGCGAACCTATCGCATCAGCTTCAATCTCAATAACTTTTCGAGCATATTCCAAATCAAATTTCATCAAATTTACCTAATTAACAGATTTCTATGTAGTATTTTACATTATTGTGGAAAACAATAAAGTCTGTTCAGTTTGTTTGGGATACTTTTTAAGAAATCCTTTGAAAATTTCTTCCTGACCAAGCTCATGTGCAAGTTTCAAAAAATCCAGCCTTTTCAGTTTGTCCAATGTAATTGGACGTTTCTCATCCCAAAAAATAAATGAAGAAAAAAATTCCTTAGCAATATTTGAATTTAGTAGTTCAGCAATAAAACATGCTTCTTTTCGAGTCTGGCAGGTGATGAAATAGCAGGTATCATCGAGCACAACAGGTTTTTCTGCATAAGTACCTACGACTTTAAAATTGAGCTTTTTATAAAAACCAGAAATTGCAACCTTCCATTGAGAAAAAGAATAATTCCCCACTCCGAATATAGAAAACTGAGGGTGACCTTTATAGACTGAACTGGCGCGTTTTTCCAATAAATCTGCATATCTTTGCAGATATTCCCATGTTCTAGGAGCTGACTTATGTATATGACCTGTGCTTTCTCCTGTAATATGCTGAGGAACAAGCATCCAGCGAATCGGAGTTGCTGTGGAACTATTAGCAATGTCCGAACTTTTAAGCATAGGAAAAAGAAATTCTTTTTCTAAATCAATAGATTCATCAAAACCGTTGATATATCTCGAACCATTCGCACGTAATTCCATTACTTTAGCACAATCATGCTTAATACCAGACCTCCATCTGTATTGAGTTTTACCTTCAAGATGTTTCCATTTTTCATAATAATCAATATTCGCGACAAGATGTTTATGCCTGTACCCAAAAGAAAACGATGGAGTGTTTTTATTAACATCATCGTAAACCTGACAATCATAATTCTTGTCAGATAACGATGTAGAAACAACAAGAAGACATGCGCTTACATTGGCATTAAAATATTTACCGGTATCAATATTATAGATTTTTGAAAGTTTTAAATGTTGTTTTCTTTCCCATGCATTCCGAAGAACTTTTCTGGCAACAGTAGTTTTACAAAGCATCGCTAAAGTTGCTTGTTTATCACTTATACCTTCTATTAACTTGTTCAACATCCATTCTGAAATATCAAAATTGCTTTTACCTGTAATGGCATCAATACCTTTGTGATTTTGATAATTTAATTTTTCAGGTAAATTACCACCTTTAATGCGTCCCAATCCTGAGTTCGTTACCCATGGTGGATTACCAATCACAAGAATAGGATATGTCAGAGAATTAAATACTTCCTCCCAATTCATGTTAAAAAAGTCATTATTAACAAAAGTGACTTTTTCTAAACAACATGAATGTGAAGATTCTGCAATATTCGATTGTGCAAACTTAGTATATTCATTATTAATTTCAATGCCTAAAATTTTGTGTGCATTTGGAAAAAACTCAAGTGCTGCTTGTAAAAAGTTTCCCTTACCACATGTCGGCTCGATAATACTTGAAGGTTCAGTACTGTTTTGAATTAATAATGAGCAAATTTGCCTGGCAAGCTCGATAGGCGTCTGGAAATCACCAAATTCAATTTTTTTATTATTGTTACCTGGCATATTTTTATCTAATCCTGCAAATTCCATCTATTTTTCCAGCTTCTTCAATTACTCTGCGATATTGTAATCTCAATTGAAGAGCATTGGAAATAGTCAAATATCCTATATTCGGCGGAGTTTGAACAATTTCATCAGCAATTTGTGCAGCCTGAATTTCTTCAACTGGAAGAAGGTGAGCCTGCATAAAAGCTACAATATCATCACTATTTCCATTGTTCTTAATTATATTTTGTATCCCCATTGTTATTTGATAGTCTGCTGTTCGCTTTTCCTCGATAAAAATGCTATGAAGAAGATCAAGCCTCGATTTACGTGTACTATGATTATCTATTTTATCATATACAAAAAGCAGAAGTGAATATCCTAGTCCAAATATCTTCTGTCTTGCATTTTTAAACGGACGCGAAGACTGAGGCTGTTTAATACTTGTGACTTTTATATCTACCATAAGTTCAGGGAAATCAATACCTTTTGCAGAACTTCCCTCAACATAAGTATATTGTTTACGAAGATATGCCTGAAATTTATGCTCCAAGTATGTACCAACAGCCTTTCCATCAGTCACACCGAAAATAGAGGCTTCTTCATGAGTTGACTCATTTTCTGCAAAAACCTTAGCTTCTGCGCAAAGTAATTTAATGGTTAGTTTATCTTTCATGCAAATGCTCTTAAAAAATAGTATTAAAACTTCTACAGTATTATCGAAGCAGTGCAACTCGTCAAGTTAAAACATGGGCATGTCGGTATGTGTCTGGATTTGATTTCGCTTAAGATGATATGAGTTTAGATTTTTATGACGCTTCCCCTGTCGTTGTAGCAGACAATTTCGTGTTTTTCACCGGAATAATCTGGTGTAGAATGTACGATAACCTTTTTGCCGCTGTTTTGCTCGATTTGTGCAATTGAAGTCCTTTTAATATTTTGCAGGTAATCAGCAACTTCAGGAGAAACAAAAAGCTCGATTCGCTTTATCTGCTCTTTTGAAGCCGAGAGGTTCAGCAGGCGAATAATCTCGATTGCCAGCGACTCGTGGCTTTTCACGAAACCTGTCCCGCCGCACGTTGGACAAGCCAGGTATATGCTGGATTGCAGCGATGGGCGCACTCTTTGACGCGTCATTTCAACAATACCGAACCTGCTGATGCTAAGAATTTTCGAGCGTGCTCGGTCGGTCTTCATAGCTGTACGAAATGCTTTTTCCACGTCTTTGCGATGATTGTTGTTTCTCATGTCAATAAAATCGCAAATTATCAGGCCTCCCAGGTCTCGCAGTCTGAGCTGGCGAGCGATTTCATTTGCGGCTTCGATATTGCTCTCATAGGCGGTCTCTTCGGCATTATGCTGCTTTCGATAGCGTCCGCTGTTGACATCAATCGAGACGAGAGCTTCGGTTTGTTCGATTACGATAGAGCCGCCGCTTTTAAGCTCAACTTTTCGCGATTGAATTTTCGCGATTTCTTCTTCTATCTTGTATTTATGAAACAGTGGAATTTTGCTTTCGTAAAATACTACTTTTTGTTTCACTCGCGGCGTGGCGATAGAGAAAAAGTCCCTGATTTTACGAACCACACTTTCAGAATCACAGGTGATTTTACTTATCTTGCTGTTATAAACGTCCCGTAAAGCCCTGATAACAAGGTCGGATTCCTGGTATAGCTCTCCCGGAGCCTTTTCGGAATCTATGCGTTTTTCAATTGTTCGCCAGAGTCCTCTAAGGTATCGCAAGTCATTTTGTATATCCCTTTTCGAGCATTTCTGCCCTGCTGTTCTGATGATAAAACCCTGTCCCTTTGGTGGATTACACTGCTCGAAAATCTCTCTTAGCCTGTTTCGCTCTTCTTCATCTTCAATTTTGTGAGAAACGCCGTGTTTTTTCATCCAGGGAAGCATAACAAGGTACTTTCCAGGCAAAGCAAGGTAAGTACTAAGCGTTGCACCCTTGGATTTGAGACCTTCTTTTGTTACCTGGACAACGATTTCCTGGCCTCTGTGAAGACAATTTTGTATAGGCGGGCGCTCTTTCAGGGCTTTTCTTCGACCAATATTTTCCGATGAATCGCTGTTTTTCGAGGAAAAGTACTTTGGGTGAAGATCGCTGATATGAAGAAAACCGTTTTTGCCGACTCCGAAGTCTATGAATGCCGCTTGTATGCCGGATTCGATATTTGCAACCTTTCCCTTATATATATTGCCTACATGACTATTAAGACTTGTTCTTTCTACGTATAGTTCCTCAAGTGAGCCGTTCTCAACTACTGCAACCCTGCATTCCTCACTCTCGGCTACGTTAATAAGCATTTCTCTTGTCATATACCCTGCCATTGCACATTAGTTCGTTTAATCGGACAAGCGAGCATTTCCGTATCCAATTCCAGCAGTTGCATAATTTCCTGAATACGGATTGAGCCTGCCGAGCTTATTTTACATTTTACAATAATACAATTTTGCTCTGTCATAATCGAGATTAAAAAACCTCTTACCTCTATTTTTTTTGCCATATTTCCGGCTGATGTTTCGCCGGGATGTGATTTTGTGTCTTCCCATCCCCTGCGAGGTCTGCCTTTTGTATCTATCGGCCTCTCAGCAATCAGACTTTCGCTTAATAAGATGGTATTTATCCTGTTCTTTAAATTTTCATTCATATATTTATGCCGAACTGTAAATATATATGTTGCGCAACAGGGCCGAAACGAAGGTTTTTCCCGGACGATATCAACAGATTTCAATTCACAGCCTGAGGGCAATTGTGCCGAAAGATTCTGCAAATACTGCATCGAATACAAATTATTCATACTACGGCTTGAATCCTCATCTGTCCGGCAAACCAAAGCTGAATCGTGATTAACAGATATAACGAGCAATTCGTCATCAGATTCTACTCCTACCGGTCTTGGTAAAGGAAGTGATATTTTCGGACGCGGATTGAATCCTTCACTGTACCGGGCAGGGATATTGGCCCTGATAAAAGCACGCTGAAAGACGCTTAACATCTGGGAATGAGACAAAAACCTTAAAGTGCCGGCAATTTTGAACCTTACAACCAGGAAAATAGTTTCATTAGAGTCTATTTGTTTATTGCTTTCCTTTAAATTCATTTTGACTGTAAAAAATAATACATCTATTATCTTTTTATTTTAATTCATTGAGATAATACATAGCTCTTTATCCAAAAACAAGCGTTTATCAATCGAAAATCATAAAATCACTATAAAGACTTCTGTGTATGAATTCGAGAAATTCGTCGAAATCCCTATCTTGCAACACACCTGAGAAATCCAATGTATTGCAGGTAAAAGTCAGTCATAAAGAAAAACGGAACCAGGAAGGGCTATCAGCCGCATTTGAAGGAATTGCCGCGGGTAAATACGGCAAAAAGCGTATCGAGTCGGAACCACAGGCATATACCTGCGACAGCACGAATCTTGAAGAAACTGACGAAGGTCATATTCGTTATCAGATTAAGGCAGCTTTAGGAAAAAGTTGTAATCAGTTCCTTTTATATTGCCCCAGAATAAAACGTTGCCTGTATTATTTTTCCTGGCATCATCTATTGCCTGGACGAATTCCTTGATACTTTTTACTGCCTGGTGATTGACTTCCTTAATCAGGGTTCCCTGTATAATTCCGTTTTTTCTCGCCTGGGAGTTGGATTCAACCTCTGTTACAATCACACCTTCCTGTCCTTCATAACCATAATACTGGGCGTTAGTTTCATTGATATCCTCTACTTTGAATCCCAATATATTAGCGACATTCTCGATTTGCTCGTCCGCCTGAAGTTTTGCAGCGGCGGAACGTTTTCCAAGCTCAACTTCAAGTTTCTCGCGTTTTTCGTTTCTCCATATGGTCAGGACAACTTTAGTTCCCGGCTTGATCATCGAAATCCGGGTCTGTAAATCGAGGGCAGATTCTACAGGCTTGCCGTCTATCTCAAGAATCACATCCTGATGTGTAAGACCTGCCTTGTCGGCAGCGGAATTTTTAATAATATTTGCAAAGATGACGCCTTTTATATTCTCATCCAGCCCGTAAATCGGAGCATTATCAGGAGTAAGTGTTTGAATTCTGCTAATACCGAGCAGCCCTCTCTCAACAGTGCCGCTTTCGATAATTTGATTATATGCGTACTTTGCCATATTAATAGGAACTGCAAAACCGATTCCGATATTTCCCGTCGAGCCGGCGATTGCCGTGTTGATACCGACTACTTTACCGTCAAGATTTATAAGAGGGCCCCCGGAATTGCCGAAATTTATCGCGGCATCCGTTTGAATGTAATTTTCAAGCTGGTTCAGGTCGAATCCGGTTCTTCCCGTAGCGCTGACTATGCCCGCGGTTACTGTGTGCGCCAGGCCGAGTGGATTGCCTATTGCAAGCACCCATTCACCAACTTCAAGTGTATCTGAATCGGCGAATTCGAGGTATGGAAGATTTTTCCCATCAATTTTTATCACGGCAACATCCGAATCAGGGTCTGTTCCTGTTACTTGAGCAACGAAAGTTTGCCCGTTAGTAAGCTCTATCTCTATCTTACTGGCTCCTTCAACCATATGATTATTTGTCAGAATATAGCCATCGGGACTGATTATAAAACCTGATCCCTGGGTCTCAGAGGTTGGCGGGTCCACGTTTCTGCGGGGCTGCTGCTGCCCTCGAGGACGTCTTTGAGGACCGAAGAAATACTCGTATAATTGTGATTGAATATTATCCCGCGTAATGATGCTTTCAGTGCGCACACTTACGACCGCAGGGGAGGCTTTTTGGGCTATCGAGGAGAATGCTTTACCCATCTGACGCAAAGCAGCTACACTGTCCTTGTCGGCGGAAAATGTTATCGAAGTGCAGGCCAGGAACACGAGGATAATTGGAATGACTATTGTAAATAATGATTTTTTGCTCTTTCCGTTGCTATTGAGACGCATTTTGACCTCCCGTGAATCGACTTTTAAAAACAATATTTAAATCCATAACATTTTTTTATAACTATACGATTTTAATTTTTACTGGTTCACAATGTCAAGCTTTTTCATCCCAAAAAGCGTGCTTATTAAGGTTCTTTTGAGAAAATATGATAGTTGAAAACCAGAAACAGGCGCTGTATAATATATTGTTTTTATATAATTGCTATATCATAATCTGGAGATATTATTATGAAGTTATTATGGATTTTCAGGGCAATATTTGTTTTAGTTATCGTAGCGGTTATTTTTGTCAATATAAGCACGACGGAAATCACAAAAGACGAGAACTCAATCAGTTTCTGGACAGTTTCACTTACAGGATTCGGATTGACGATATTTGTTGTTCTGCTGGATGTCTTTACACCCAAAAATAAACTAACTGCTTTGGCGGGAGTGTTTTTTGGTTTGCTGGTCGGTGTATTGATAAGCGGCGCCCTTGCGCCTGTAATTGACATGATGGCTAAATCCTATACTATGAAAGATCAGTTAATACCCGAGGCGGTCTATGCCATCAAGTGGATAATGGGAATTTGCATATGTTACCTTGTTATCAGCGTAGTTATTAGGACTAAAGACGATGTGCGTTTTCTTATTCCTTATGTGGAATTTGCCAAACAAACCAAAGGTGCAAGGCCCCTGATTCTGGATACTTCAGCGATAATTGACGGCCGTATCGTGGATTTATGCCACAGCAAGCTGTTTGACGCGCCTTTGATTGTACCCCGCTTTGTGCTCAATGAGCTTCAGCTTATAGCAGATTCATCACAAAAGCTCAAACGCAATCGAGGTAGAAGGGGACTGGACGTGCTCAACAAAATGCAGTCGGATCCTGTAATCGATATTGAAATTGACGATTCTGTAGTGGCTGAAGTCGAAGATGTTAAAGGTGTCGATCAAAAGCTAATGATGTTTGCAAAAGCAACTAACGGCAGAGTAGCAACAACAGACTACAATCTCAGCAAGGTCGCGCAGGTGCGTGATGTTGACGTTGTAAATATCAACGACCTGGCAAATTCCCTTAAAGTTGTTGCTTTGCCCGGCGAGACAATGGAGGTCAAGATAATAAAACCAGGCGAAGAAGCTGAGCAGGGTATAGGCTATTTGGACGACGGCACGATGATTGTAGTTGAGGATGCACGCAATAAGATAGGCAAGGATCTGGTCATCAGCGTTACAAGCTCGCTTCAAACTTCTGCAGGAAAGATGATTTTCGGTAAATTCGAGGAATTTGCACAGAGAAGAAACGATAACGATCAGCGAAGACCATATAGAAGAGCTGTTAGAGCCGATTCGACTGAAAACAACACATAAACTTAAAATAAGCTGATATTGGTTTTTTACAAATCGTGCAATGAAATCCAATATTTGCCGATGTAGCTCAACGGTAGAGCACGGCTTTCGTAAAGCCGGGGTTGTGGGTTCAAATCCCACCATCGGCTTTATGCGAAATAAGAGACCAAATTTTTCACTTACACGCTATGGAAAAGACGGGAGAATAATAGAGCTTGTGAAAAAAACTAACCATAAAACATTAGCCATCTGGGCGATTGATTGCGCTGAGCGCGTTCTGCCCTACTATGAAGAAAAATATCCAGAAGACCATCGACCTCGAAAAGCTATCGAAACACTTCAGGCATGGATAAATACAGGAGTGTTTAAGATGGCTGTCATACGCAAGGCTTCACTTGATTCCCATGCAGCAGCTCGCGAGGCAGGAGAGGACACTGCCGCTCGTTCTGCTGCCCGCGCCGCAGGACAAACAGTGGCAACCGCACATGTTCCCACTCATTCCATTGGTTCTGCAATTTATGCCTTACAGGCCATCCACAGGGCTACTAACTCCTCTGATGCCGATGCCGCCATAGCCAAAGAACAAGATTGGCAATACCAGCACTTGACCAGATTAAGGGAAGAATCAGTTTCGGAATGAATTGTTAAAAATTATTGCAATATATTTTATTAACTCAAACCGACCTGTTCATATTGTAATAACTGCAACAGTTGGTCTGCCAGGACTAATTTGGCGGATTTAAATTTTGAAAGAGTGGATTACTGCCTGTGCAGAAATGACATATTGCCTTATATTAATGAGTGTTAATTTGTCAGTCCTGCGATTGCGGCTCCTATAAGCGTGGCGTTTTCGACGCTTATTATTTCGTAGTATCTGCCCTTTTGTTTTTTAAGATAATCTGTGAGGAATTTTTCGACCTTTTCCTGAAAATCCCTGAGCTTGTAAAATGTTGTGCCTTCAGCTACGATGCAGACAGGTTTACCCGGGTCCTGTCCCTTGCCTGATTTGAGTACAACGGAGCTTAGATTGATAGCGGTCAGCTTCGCGGAGCGCGTGACCATTTTATCCGTGAGGTCGTATAATGTCGCGAAGTCGAGATATGCAAAGGAGTCGCTGCGGTCGGTGAGCACTCTCGATAGTGGATTGCTTCCTCTTTTCGGCTCCTGCAAAAAGTCATTTACATCCTTTGTGGTAAGCTCCCTGAGATTGTCGATTCTTTCACAGGCAATTTCGCTGAAAAGCTCATCTTTCGCAGCCTGCCGGATTGTCTCTAAAACCAGCGGGCCAAGGTATGCACCTGAAATCATTTTCTCGAACGTATGCTCACCTGGATTGTTGGTTGATTTGTCGAATTGCTTGTCGATAACACCCATCGGGGCTTTTGCGAAGCCGCCGGATTCGATATTGATTATCTGGCTTTTACCTGCATCGAGTTCGGGTTTTTTCTTTATGTTTTTGTTGCTCTCGATGTAGGCGCAGTTTGTTCCCGTTCCGAGAATGAAGCCGACGTAGCTGTCGTAATTTTTGCCGAACGATGTTGCTCTTCCCGCAAGTAAAGTTGTCACCGTATCGTTGAGTATTACTACGTGCTTAGGCTCTTTTCCTATTGATTTTAATGCTGCATTGAGATTTTCGCCTATCATTTGTCCCTGAACTTCTTTGGCTTTTATCTCCTTGGAAAAACGAATCAGTCTGCCGTCTTTGTTGGGCATAATCTCTGCGGGGTAAGAAAAACAGAAGCCTATATTTGTACCCTGGTCGATTACGTCACTTACATAGCCCGCCATTGTCTCGAAGAACTCTTTACTGCCGACCTCTTTTGCAACGCCGGGCATTTCGTGTAATTTGAAATCCTCGATGACTGCTTTTTTGTCTTTGTCGAAATGAACTACAGCTACGCGAAAATTTGTCCCGCCTGCGTCCATCACGATAACTTTTTTCTCTGTGGGGACTTCCTTTTCCGTTTCCATGTACGTCGGAATCATCTCCAGCGAGCTTTTCTGGCCTGCCAGTCCCTTTGCCATCTCATCGAGGAATATATTACAGCAATCCTCCATATCAATCTGGTCAGGGTCCATATCGTATTTTTTCAGAAAATCGGTCGCGTTCATATCAATATTATCCACGGAAAAGTCTCTTATAGAATTATTGAATTATCATTATCTGATTGTTAATCAGGATAGCCGTCCTTGTGCTCAATGTGCCATTTCCAGGCGGTTTCAATCATTTCTTCCAGGTCGGGCTTTTGTATTTTCCAGCCTAACTCTTTCTTGGCCTTTTTTGCACATGCTGTCAAGACGGGCGGATCACCGGGTCTGCCGTTTGCTTCTACAATTTTAAAATCTCTGCCGCTTACCTTTCTTACTGCTTCGATAACTTCCCTGACTGAATGGCCTCTTTCGTTGCCGAGATTACATATTAATTCGCGTGCTTTATCTAATTTATTTAACGCCAGAAGGTGCGCCCTGCACAAATCATCTATATGGATATAATCACGAATGCAGGTCCCGTCTGGCGTCGGGTAATCTGTTCCGAAAATTTTAATTTCACCGCGTTTTCCCATCGCCGCCTGTATAGCCAGAGGAATCAAATGCGACTCGGGACGATGGTCTTCTCCGAGTGTGCAATTATTTCCTGCGCCGCATGCGTTGAAGTATCTCAGTGCAGCGAAGCTCAATTTTCCCGCTGCGCTTTGGTAGTGACACATTTTCTCGACAGCCAGTTTCGACTGGCCATAAGGATTTATCGGATTTGTTGGCGAATTCTCGATAATCGGGATTATTTCCGGAATGCCATAAACAGCGGCTGTGCTGCTGAAAATAAACTTCCTCACGCCTGCCGCTTCCATCGCGCAAAGTAAATTGTGAGTCGCGCAAAAATTATTCTTATAATATTTGAGTGGCATCGCTACTGATTCGCCCACTTCTATAAATGCAGCAAAGTGCATAACTGCTTCGATTTTGAATTTCTTAAGTGTCTCGACAAGCAGGTCGTAATCGGATAAATCACCAACAACAAGCTCCTTGCCGGCGATAGCGTCCCTGTGACCTTTGCTGAGATTATCATAGACCACAGGCTGGTGTCCCTCACAAGCCAGCATAGCCGTCATGTTGCTGCCTATGTACCCTGCTCCGCCGCATACAAGAACTATCATGTCTTGTTCCTCATAGCTGATACTCCTTCGGACGTTTTTCGATTCTCTTTGATTATCATCGAGGAAATACTATTCAAAATCTCTGCTTCAAGTTTCCTGTCCCTATCAAGCTCAATCCAGGCCATCCCTGCCTTCTGCTCCGGGTTCAGCTCAAGTCTCTGCAATAACAGGCTGCTCGCCGTGAACATCAGGTAGGCCTGAGAGCTGCTTGTAATTTCGCGCTGCGGCATGGATAATCTCTGAACGCGAACCTTGCAGTCGATATTAAATTCATCCGTCTGCCTGCTTATATTCAATTCGACAATTCTGCGAATACTATGCAGGTTCGACAAAAGCTGGTTTTGGATACCGACATTATCCCTGCGCCAAAACTCGAAGAATTGAGCTCCAGCCAAGGGTCTTGTTCTTATATAGCCATTTTGCAAATCGACTTTTTCAATCTCGAAGTGCATTTTTCCCAAAACTTCCTCCGCAGCATGCATTGTGTGGGAAATTCCGGTACTTTCAATTTTGCTCTCTTTAACAGCCGCTTTTTGATTTTGCGCACAACCGGCTAAAGAAATTATCCACAAAAACACTAACGCATTAAGGTACAAAAAAACTTCTTTTCTCTGCATTTTTGCTGATTTGCCGAGTTGTTTTATTCGATTATATTTCGTTGGTTCTGCCATAGACTTATTTGTTTAACAGTTTTTACCAAAAACAGCAATATTTATTTTAAAATAAGAGTCTCGCCAAATATAAACCAATTTACTTTTATAAAAGCTCTATATTACGAGGCTCTTAAATCTCCCATTCCTTCGAGTCTTTACAGAATTTGTTTTGCAGGACAATTCCGATGAGTGCTGGTACGATAATTACAACAGGCAGAAACCATTTTTGGTCGAATACAAAGTCATGTACCTGCTGTGCCGTTTTCGGATACAAGTATAAAAGTGCCATTGAGCCGGCCGCGATTAAGCTGCTGCCCCACAAGCTGGTAAAGAGCATTACAGCAATTTTGAATATAATAAACGAGATCATGCCGCCTGCGACAAGACCAGTAAGCGCACCTGCCCAGATAAACGATTCCGGAAGGTTACAGGCGTACCATATCGAAGCAGCAATAAACGCACCTGCGACTGCGCCCAATATGCTCACTCCCCATCGCATAAGCGGCACGGAGAGAACCGCAAGTATGCCCATTCCTATAAGACCGCCTGCAAGCTGGTTATTGAAACCACTGACATACTTGGTGACTGTCATTCCGAGAATCAGCCCGATAAGTCCGAAGTTGATAACAACTAATATTTTGAAAACGCGCCAGCCGTAAAATAGGCAAACCGACCCGAAAGATATAAAAGTCAGCGCCTCGAGCAAATCAAGCGAAGTTATCTGCTGCCAGAACCAATCCATAGGCACAACTGCCTGCTCGGCGTTTCCCTGACTTGCACCTGCAGCGGCCTGCGCAAGAATTCCTAAGTACATCCTGTTCTCCTTACCTTTAAATATAAAAGGCTTCTGCAAAATTGAAGTTAGGCATATATTGTTTGAAGAAAATCGGTTTTAAAGATTTTCTTCATACAATCATGTATATAATATAACTTCATAGCTGAAAATAACTTATATTAGTTGTTTAAGAAAGAAAAAATTAAAGGAAAGAAATTTTTTCTTTCTTAGTATGCCTAACTTCAATTTTGCAGAACTCATTTAAATATAACGCCCTAAAAAGCCAAATGAGCACAGTTTTATTATACCTATTTTATCGGCCTAATCATACTGTTTTCGTTAAACCATAAGGTAATTTATGGTTATAGTCTCAAAAATAGCTGTTATCGAGCCTGGGAAGTGGATTTTAGAGTCATCTTTTATTTACCCGTTTCCTCATTATTGTCATTTGACTAATGAGCGATTTTAGTATTTAATATCACGATGATAGTAGTAATTGATTACAACGTTGGAAATGTAAAGAGTGTCTGCAACGCATTTCGCCATATAGGCTGCGAAGTGGAGCTGAGCAAGGATTCACAGAAAATAAAAAATGCTTCTGCTATTGTTTTACCTGGCGTAGCGGCGTTCGGCTATGCAGTCAACGCCTTAGGCTCTCTCGCGGAAGTGATAAAAGAAATTGCGCTGAAAGGCAAGCCGCTACTGGGTATTTGCGTAGGCTACCAGATGCTTTTTGAAACCAGCAGTGAATATGGACAGCATCAGGGACTCGGCCTTATCTCCGGAAATGTCGTTCCAATTCCGCAGGGAAGAGTTATACCGCACATGGGCTGGAACATGGTGACATTTCCGGATGGTATGGATTTATTCGCCGGGCTTGGGAGCGAAAAGCACTTCTACTTCGCGCACTCGTTCCACGCTGAGCCGAGAGACAGCAAGGCGAAAATCGCATACACTGATTACGGCTTCGACCTTGTCGCTTCGGTGCAGAAAGCCAACATTTACGGCAGTCAGTTTCACCCCGAAAAAAGCGGGCCGGCAGGACTGAAGGTGTTACAGAATTTTTATAACATTTGTAAGCGAGTATCTTAAATAATGCTGACAAGAAGAATTATTCCGTGTCTCGATGTAAAAGATAACCGTGTGGTAAAAGGCGTCAATTTCCTGAACCTTCGAGATGCAGGCGACCCGGTCGAGCTTGGCGCAAGATACAGTGACGAAGGCGCCGATGAGCTGGTTTTTCTCGATATCACTGCAACAATCCGCTCGCGCAAGACAATAGTCGAGCTTGTCGAAAAAGTTGCAGAGAATGTCTTTATTCCCTTCACAGTCGGAGGCGGCATACAAACTGTCGAGCAAATGGACGAGCTGCTGCGAAGCGGTGCAGAGAAAGTTTCCGTCAATACCGCTGTTAATAATCCCGACCTGCTCGCGGAAGCCGCACAGCGTTTCGGAAACCAGTGCGTTGTCCTGGCTATTGATGCACGCCGCTCGAAAGAGCGAAAAGGTCACTGGCAGGTCTGCGTAAAGGCAGGCTCACAGCCGACAGATATTGACGTTGTCGAATGGGCTGTAAAAGCCGAAAAGCTCGGAGCAGGCGAAATCCTGCTTACCAGCATGGACGCTGACGGCACAAAAGCAGGCTACGACAACGAGCTGAATAAAGCCGTGACAGACGCCGTCAATATCCCTGTAATCGCATCAGGCGGAGCAGGAACTCTCGACCACCTTTATGATGCAATCGTCGATGGCGGTGCCGACGCAGTCCTGATGGCGTCCATAACTCACTTCGGAAATTACAATATAAACCAGATGAAAGAATACCTCCGCACTCGCGGCATACCGGTAAATTTGTAAAATTAATCGAGTAGGCGTAAAACTCATTTATATATAGGCAAACTTCTCGTGAGAGGCCTTGCGTCCCAACAGGAAATTGCCTTTCCGGTCGTGACCGCAATAATGTGTAAACCCAGGAGGTTGAGCTAAGAATTTATAGTGAAATTATGAACAGATTATGTATATTCATGGGCATGGTAATCTTCGGCTGGCTCGGCTGGTGGATAGGTGGCTATTTCGGTGGCTTTTTCACCCAATACTTCGTAAGCACAATAGGCTCTATCATCGGAGTTTACGTAGGCTGGAGAATCAACCGCGACTATCTGAGTTGAAACTGCCTGTTTTTTTTGTTAATCCAGATAATGAAAAACAATTCATTCGTGAATAAAAATCAATATCGATGTTAGACTCTTGCAAAAACCTTGCAAAGAACATATAAATATTGTTGTTATGGCACAGAATGCAAAGGAACAATTTAAGCAACTTGATAATAAAGCATCAGATGTAGTTTTTTGAAGAATTACATAGTCACTATTTGAGAGAGTTTTTGGTTGATAAAATATGCCAGGATTGAGGTTATTTATCTTATTGGGAATAGTTGTTTTCGCCGCTATTGGATACAAATTGGGAATCGGAGCAGGTGAATTAGAGCCACTCTTTGCCTTTAGCTTAATCGGTGGTATTGTTGGAGCTATTATCGGCTGGCGTTTCGAACGCTGGTTACGAAGCTGAAACTTCCTGTTTTTACCCTTGCATGTCTGTTTTAAGCGGATATAATAATTCCCGAATACAGAAATAAGAAAACAAGTAGGGAGTTATTATGAAAAGCAATTTAGCGATTTTTGAAGATTACAAAATCCGGTATCTGTATCCAAAGGAAATATTATGATATACTCAAGTATTAAATCCAGGATCAAAGTGATAAATAAGGAGCATAAAGAATTATGACGATTTTTCAAAAAATTGAAAAATTTGTAACGAATGTTTTTAAAACAACTTTGGACGTTTTTCTTGAAGCTTTAAAATTAAGCCCCAATGCACAAGGTTATGTAAGTGGTTCTATAACAGAACTATTATTGAAAAAGAAAATAGAGGACCTTGGATTTGAAGTTAAACGAATTCGCGAAAAGTGGGAGGGGAAAAAACATCTGAATCATCATGGTGATTTTTATTTTCGTAAAGATGCACATAGTCCTTGGTTTGTTCTTGAATCGAAAGGAGTAAAATCCAATACAGAACATTGGAATAAGCTGTATAATTATCCACAACTCAAAAAAATGCTTTTTGACTATCATGAAATAATACATTGGATTGATAAAAGTAAGGAAATTGAACCTCAAGTTGATAAATGGATTTCTGAGAATCTATCAGAAATGATTACTGCCACAACTCTTTATTCTTATGAGGAAATTCGAGGTTATTTAGACAGTCCTCCTAAAAAAGAAACTAAGAAATTTCTTGCGATAAAAGAACTTGAAAAATATTCGAGGGATGAAATAGATAACATGATACAAGAAAGATTGAAGTATTTAATGAGTAAAGTTATGATACTTGATACTCACTTTGTATCAGGAACTTCTGGATCAAGCGAACGAACGCAAGCTACACCGCGAAAAGATGAATTCAATCTTATTTCCATTGACATTGTTCTGAGGTATAATGAGCATAAATTTTTATTCGCAAATCCAAAGCACCTTGAAGCTTCTGGCAAAGATGCTAATCATTTACAACAAAATTATATTATGGGTTTTGTGTTTCCTCAATCAGAAAATAGCTTAATTCTCGACCTGACTGATGAGTGGAATGATGATTTTGTTGAAGTCTATGAATCTCTTAATCCAGTTGATGCAGTAAATGAAAGAGATATGCAAGTGGATAATCGCAACATAATAATTGAAAATTAGCCTTGCGTATTACACAGATGTGTGTTATATTGCTCACTGGTATGTGTTTTATAGTGTAAGTAAGGGAAATCATGGAATTAACGCAGAATTTTGAGTTTTCAAAAGAGGATAATCTCCTTAAGAGATTTGAGGAAATTCATAATCATATATACGCTAACGATGGATTATCAACTCAACAAACACTTGAGGAAATAATAAAAATACTTTTCATCAAAATATTTGATGAGAATAACAATAAAAATCTTTTCAAGATTTCTTCTGAAGAACTTAGTCAACTCAAGCAATCAGGTTCTGCCGTTAATTTTGTAAAACGCATTTCTTACCTGTTAGAGGAAACCAAGAAAGAATATAAGGATATTTTTGAGGCAGATGAAAAAATCCGCCTTTCAAATGTTGCTCTTGGATTTATAGTAAATAAATTACAAACAATATCTCTTTCAGATTCTTCATCAGATGCTAAAGGATTGGCTTTTCAAAAGTTTTTAGCTCATCAGGAAAAAGAGGGAAGAGGGCAATTCTTTACTCCAGAACCTGTAATTGATTTTTGTGTGGAAATCATTCAACCAAGACTTAATGAAAGAATTATAGATCCAGCTTGTGGTAGTGGTGGATTTCTCATTTCATCTTTAAAATATATTATTAAAAACAATCCGAAAGTAAAAACGGAAGATATAATTGCGAATAATTTATTTGGTCTTGATATTAATAAAAGTATTGGCCGAATTGCGAAAATGAAATTACTGCTCGAGGCAAACTGTCAGACAAATATATTTTGTGCAAATTCACTTGAAGATATTGATGAAATTAGATTGATGATTTTAGGGGCTCAAAGAATAAAACTTAACGATGGTTTTGATATTGTATTAACGAATCCTCCCTTTGGCACTGTTGGAAAAATTACAAACACAAAAATATTATCCCATTATGATTTAGGCCACAAATGGACAGGCTTGAATAATCAATATTGTAAAACAAGAACTGTAAGCCATGGATTAGCAGCAGAAATATTATTTATTGAAAGATGCTTACAACTTCTCAAAGAAGGTGGACGACTTGGAATAGTTTTGCCCAATGGCCATTTTGAAAATCCTTCACTAGAATATTTAAGGTTTTATATAAAACAGAAAGCGAAGATTATTGCTATTGTAAATCTGCCGCAAGAAACATTTATTCCTTATGGAACTGGTGTAAAAACTTCTCTTTTATTTCTTGAGAAAGAAACCATAAACAAAAAATCGCAGTATCAAATATTTTTTGGTAAAATTAAAAAGCTGGGTTTTCAGGGGAATAAAAACGGGACTCCAATTTACAAAAAAGACAAATATGGAATAACAATTAAAAATAAAAATGGAACATTGGTCCTGGATGAAGATTTCTCATTGTTAGTGGAACAGTATGTAGCTTTCCAAAGAAATGAAACTATTAAATCGGACAATGCTTTCTCAATTAACTATAATGAAATAAATGGTCGTTTTGATTATGATTTTTATTCTCCTGAAAACAGGAAAATGATATCAGGGCTGGAAAATAAAAATGCAAAAAGAATTTGTGACGTTGCTGAAATAGTAAAATCAAAAAGCAAAAAGTTAAATAAATCTGATAAAACTGTTGGTTATGTTGAATTGTCTGACATTAATACTCATTCATTTGAAATTATCAACGTAACTTCTTATTTAGTTCACGAATTACCTAGTAGGGCATCTTATGAATTGAAAACCGGTGATATTATTACAGCTGTTGCTGGAAATTCTGTTGGAACTCAAAAACATGCTACAGCGTTAGTAACAAGTGAATTTGAAGGTTGTATTTGTACGAACGGTTTCCGTATCTTAAGGAACTTTAAAATTGATCCATTTTATTTGCTATATTATTTAAAAAGTGAATTATTCCTCAAGCAAATGTATATGTATCGCACAGGTGCTGCTATCCCGAATATATCAGATTATGACCTATCAAATATACTTATTAACATTCCAGATGAAAAGACAATTAAACAGATTAGCCAAAAAGTGAAAAAGGCCTTCGAATTAAGACAAGAGTCAAAAGAACTTTTTGAAAGTATCTGTTAAAAAAATATCCTTAGTTTGTTGTATTTAAGAAGAGGGAGGATAATCATTTAGATTTAATTTTCATTGCACAAGATATACAATCATACCATATGAGTAAAAACATAAAGAAAAAATATCAGCCTAAAGGATTGAAGATAATCTATGAAGACGACTATCTCCTTGTGGTGGATAAACAGGCTGGATTGCTAACGGTCGGAACGACTACGAATAAAACCAGGACGGCTCATTATCTTCTTACTGATTATGTGAAGAAGGGTAATGCGAAGTCGCGAAAGCAGATTTTCACTGTTCACAGGCTGGACCAGTGGACTTCGGGTTTGCTTATCTTTGCAAAAAGCGAAAAGATTATGCTGCGTCTGAAAGAGAAGTGGAAAGAGATTGAAAAAAAATATGTCGCGGTGGTTCATGGAAAGTTGAAACAAAAAGAGGGAATTATTACATCATACCTTGCCGAGAGCAAGACATATACCGTCTATTCAACAAATGATGAAACAAAAGGCAAACTCGCACATACCGCATATAAGGTTCTTAAAGAGACGGAGCAGTTTAGTCTTGTGGAGATTACTCTTTTAACCGGCAGAAAAAATCAGATACGTGTTCATTTGGCGGATAAAGGACACCCCGTCGCGGGCGACCGTAAATATGGAAAGGATAAGGATATCAATCTTGCATTGCATTCCAAGTCAATTTCCTTCGTGCATCCGGTTGACAGCCGTGCAATGACCTTCGATACCAAAATTCCTGACTATTTTTACAGGCTCATGAGTAAAAGAGTTTAAATACAGTTATAAAAACCGCCGGAAATTCAGTTTAATTTTCATCGCAAAAGTTATACAATTAGCCGCGTATGAGTAAAGACTTGAACAAGAAAATTGAGCAGTTGCGCGAGCTGATTCGGGAACATGACTATTTGTATTATGTTCTCAATCAGCCGAAGATTTCTGACAGGGAATACGATAAGCTATTTGCGGAGTTGAAAGAGCTTGAGAAAGAGCATCCTGAATTAATTACTTCTGATTCACCTACGCAGCGTGTTTCGGGTCAGCCGCTTGAGGGATTCGAGACCGTTACACATTCTGTTCCTATGCTTAGTATGGATAATACTTATAACGCGGAGGAACTTAAAGAGTTCGATAAGAGGATAAAAAAGCAGCTTGGGCACCATGATTATGATTATGTTGTCGAGTTGAAAATTGACGGCCTGGCTGTAAGTCTTCGTTACGAAAATGGCAAGCTCGTAACCGGGGCGACCAGAGGTAACGGCGAAACAGGTGATAATGTCACTGCGAATATCAGGACGATAAAAGCGATTCCACTTATATTAATGAATAGTGAAAATGTCCCGGAAATTTGTGAGATACGCGGCGAAGTTTATATGCCAACGAGTTCGTTTGACGAATTGAACAAATTGAAAGCAGACGCAGGTGAGCCTTTATTTGCAAATCCGAGGAACGCGGCCGCAGGGTCGCTGAAACTTTTGGATTCAAGAATCACAGCACAGAGGAATCTTTCGTTCTTTGCTTATGCGACAGGTGAAATTTCGGAGCCTTTAGCTGATAATCATTTTGATTGCCTGCAAAAGTTCAAGCAGTTCGGCTTACCTGTCAATCCCAACATACAAAAAGCGAAAAATATAGATGAGGTAATGGAAATATGCCTGAACTGGGACGAGAAACGCTCCGAGCTGGATTACCAGATTGACGGAATGGTTGTAAAAGTAAACAACCTCGCTCAGCGTGACATACTTGGCTCGACCGGCAGGGCGCCTCGTTGGTGCATTTCATATAAGTTCGCCGCAGAGCAGGCGGAAACCATTGTTGAATCAATCGATGTTCAGGTTGGCAAGAGCGGCATACTTACTCCGGTTGCAAACCTTACTCCAGTTCTTCTTGCGGGCACTACGGTAAAGCGAGCGAGCTTACACAATTTCGATATGCTCGCAAAACTCGATGTCCGGGAAGGTGACACTGTCATAATCGAAAAAGCAGGGGAGATAATCCCGCAGGTTGTAAAGGTAGTAGAAAAAACGTCCGAAAATGTCTCGGCTTTTGAGATACCGAAAAATTGTCCTGTTTGCGGCTCGGAAGTTAAAAAGGATGAAGATGGAGTTTATATCCGATGTGTAAATCCTGATTGCAAAGGACAGCTTAAAGAGAAATTAAAATATTTCGCCGGACGAGGCCAGATGGACATCGAAAACCTTGGTGCTGCGCTAATCGAGCAATTAGTCGATTCCGGCCTTGTAAAAAATTTTGCAGACCTTTACAGGCTTAGAAGAATGGATATTATCGGTCTTGAGCGAATGGCGGAAAAAAGTGCAGGGAAAGTAATAAATGCTATTGCAGAAAGTAAAACAAGACCATTATGGCGATTCATAGCCGCCCTTGGAATAAGGCATATCGGGGGACAATCAGCACAAATATTAACACAGCATTTCGATTCGTTAGACAAAGTAATGTCAGCTACCGAGGAAGAGCTTGCCCAAATTGACCAGATTGGCCCAATTATGGCGAAAAGTATTTTTGATTATTTTCACAATCCGAAAAATGTTTCTGTGATTGAGCAATTAATTGAAGCAGGTGTAACTCCTGAAAAAACTGTGTCGGTTAGTTCCGATAAAAACACTGGTAAAACTGCTGTTGTCACAGGTACGCTTGAAAAATTCACAAGGCAGGAAGCAGAAGAGAAGTTAAAACTCAAGGGCTATAAAGTGACATCGAGCGTTAGCAAAAAGACAGACCTTGTCGTTGCGGGTCAAAATCCCGGAAGCAAACTTGACAAAGCCATAGCTCTGGGCATTAAAGTTATAGACGAACAGGAATTTTTGGATATACTTAATAGCTGAGCTTTGATTATAATTAATCAAACCAAGTAATTTGCAATATCTATTGAATCGGGCTTTATGTTAGACGATCCTGAATGCTACATGCAGATGGCGATAAACCTTGCCAAGCGCGGTCGCGGCTCTGTCGAGCCGAATCCCGCGGTCGGTGCAATAATTACGAAGTCAAACCAGGTTATCGGACAAGGCTGTCATAAAAAGTTCGGCGAAGCGCACGCGGAAGTGAACGCTATTAAAGACTGTGAGACACTCTACATCAGTCCCAAAGGCGGCACTATGTATGTCACCCTCGAGCCGTGCTGTCACCAGGGTAAAACAGGTCCATGCACACAGGCAATTATCGATTCCGGTATTTCGAAAGTTTATATTGCGACTGTCGATCCATCGAAGCACAACAACGGCCAGGGAATACAGCGGTTGAAAAATGCGGGGATAGAAGTTCATACAGGCATTCTTGAAAAGCAGGCAAAACTGCTAAATGCTCCTTTTCTTAAACATGCAATGACCGGAAGGCCATGGGTCGTTTTGAAATGGGCACAAACACTCGATGGGCAGGTCTCATTTGCAGGCAAGGAGAAGAAGCCGAAGTGGATTTCCAACGAAGCAAGCAGGAGAGACGCTCACAAGCTGCGCCGACGCTCCCAGGCGATTCTGGTCGGAATCAATACGGTTATCGCAGATAACCCGATGCTGACTGCCAGGCCAAACAAGGGAGCTAAATTGCTGCGAATTGTTATGGACAGTTTTCTTAAAATTCCGCCCGACAGCAAACTCCTCAAGACAGCCAAGGAACATCCTGTCATGATTTATACAAGCCGGTCCACGATTGATAAAAATCCGGAAATTCTGCAAACCTTAAGACAAACGGAAACCGAGCTTTTTGCATATCCCGATACTCACGGGCTTTCCAATATATATTTCCTGCTTGATGAACTAAGCAAACGCGGCATTCAGCAATTGCTTGTCGAAGGAGGCCCGACTGTGCTTACTTCATTCCTGACGGAAAATTTTGCAGATGAGATATATGTTTATATATCGCCTCAGATTTTGGGAGAGCACGGCGGCGCCAAATTGGCAGGTCCAATGTCGCATCTGGCACAGGCCGTCAGTCTGCATCATGTCAATATCAAGCAGTTCAGTGACAATGTACGGATAACAGGTCTGACAACAAAAGCGCTTCGTGAGCTGGAAATTTCAGAGTAAGATATGTGTTGCGGCCATTCCATTCGACTTTGCTCAGGACAGGCTCGCCGCGAATTCGCGGGCTGTCCGTTCTCCGTAGTAGTACTGCGAAGGATGAAGAAGCCCATGATACGATATTATTTTATCAGCTTTATTATAGCGTCAAGGTCGTTAGGGGCTTCTATAGGCGGATTGCTGAATATACCTTGTTTATTTTTATGGTAATTGACGGTGACATTCGGGTCTTTGAGAGGATGTCCCGTAAGGACACAGGCAACGCGTTCATCATCGCCGATAATTCCCTCGGCTCGAAGATGTTTTAAACCTGCGATAGTAGCGGCTGACGCAGGCTCACAACCCAGGCCATATTTTCCGATGAGTGCTTTGGCGTCGAGAATTTCTTCATCTGTTACCGCTCTAACAACACCTTTGCATACATCAATTGCCCGGAGGCATTTTTTCAGATTGACGGGTCTGGAAATTTCTATTGCTGATGCGCATGTATGAGGTGAGAAATTGCGGCTTGTCAAATCCGCGTAGAAATCATCGATAATTTTCTGGTCAACATTTCCGTTATTCCACGTGAGTTTCTTATTATTAACCAAATCGGTTAAAGTATCTGCGCCGGTTGCGTTGATAATCGCCAGGCGAGGTATTCGTTCGATTAATCCAAGCTGCTTCAGTTCATAAAATGCTTTACCGAACGCGCTTGAGTTGCCGAGATTTCCGCCCGGTACAATAATCCAGTCCGGCACTTCCCAACCCAAGGCTTCGATTATTCGGTACATGATAGTTTTTTGTCCTTCGAGTCTGAAGGGATTTAGCGAATTGAGAAGATACAGACCAAGCTCGCTGCAAACGTTTTGAACCTGACGCATGCAATCGTCGAAGTCACCGAGTATCTGGATAGTCTGGGCACCGTAATCCATTGCCTGACTGAGCTTGCCGAAAGCGATTCTTCCCGAGCCTATGAAGACGGTGCATTTTATGCCGCAGCTTTGCGCGTAAAGGGCTACAGCGGCGGAGGTATTCCCTGTCGAGGCGCATGCGCATGAAGTTGCACCGACCATTACCGCATGGCTGAACGCGGCTGTCATGCCGTTATCTTTGAATGAGCCGGAAGGATTGAGTCCTTCGTATTGCAAAAACAGGCAACCCGGTTTCATGTCAACATATTTTGCGACCGAATCGTTTTGCTGGAGAATTGTCTGGCCTTCGCCGATGGAGACCTTATAT
>CAYSHS010000009.1:0-502 GCA_964430845.1 uncultured Pirellulales bacterium
AATTTTGTATAAATCCGTTTTTTCTTATTTTTATATATTTATTAATGTCAATTTTCCAAAACGCAAGATATTTAAATGTTCTTAACTATTGTTAACTAAATGAAAAACGTCAAGAGAGTTGTTATGCCGCAGGAAATCGAAGTCTGGTACGTTCTGCCTGCCATACGGAAGAGCCTTGTGGATGAAATGCTTAAGATAGGCATGAGACAGAAAGACATAGCAACAAAGATTGGCGTTACTGAAGCTGCTGTTTCACAGTACAGGAAGAAAAAACGGGCCGAAAAGGTTATTCTTAATGACAAAGCGAAGGCCATGGTAAAGAAATCGGCCCTGAAGATTTCGGAAGGCCACAACCCTATTGTAGAAATACAAAAAATATGTACGGTCATGAGGAACGACATGAGCGTGTGCAGGATTTCGAAGAGTCTTGGCCTGGCTCCGAAGAACTGTAAAAAATGTTATGAGGATTATAATGAAAAAAATATATCTTGACAACGGAGCA
>CAYSHS010000009.1:512-23537 GCA_964430845.1 uncultured Pirellulales bacterium
GAGATGCTGCCCTACTTTACTGAAAAGTATGCCAACGCATCTTCTCAGCATATATTCGGCCAGGAGGCAAAAAGGGCGCTGGAGGATGCGAGAGGAACCATAGCAAAGTCCCTGGGCGGCGGCCACAAAGAATTGATATTTACTTCCGGGGGAACGGAATCGAATAATTTTGCAATCAAGGGTGTCGCCTTTGCCAACAGGAAAAAAGGTAATCATATCATCAGTAATGTTTTCAAATTGAACATTAACAGATATATCAATAAACTGACTCGGAGCAGGAGGCTCAAAGCTTAACTTCAATCGCAGGCCGTGTTTTGGGGTACCCCATTGCGATTCAGGCGTTGCCGGCGGATAGACCGCTATACTGAGCACCTTTTCCTCTGCGTTTAGACTTCGGCCTGTAAAACGATCAAAAAGCCACCCGGCCAGAATAAAAATCCCAAACAACACTAATACCCCAACGAAAGCACCGCGAATCGCCGTGTCGTCAGTTTGCGTCATAAATTGCTCCTATATTTCCTGCTGAGATTAATAAAAACAGGTAAATGAGAAGGACTCACCGGCAGGATATTCATCCTTAAAATACGTAGTTTTACAAGACAATCCTTTTATAACACTCCATTTGTCCCTGTTTTGAAACAGAAAAGCTGCTTTTGTTTTCACTCAAAATCAGTAAAGCTCTTCAGGCTCAAGAACCTAATTTCACTGCTGCAATCTTGTAAAACTAAGAAGCAGACCAATTAAGCCCGTAGCATAACGCCATAAACTCGTGAGGTCTGAAATTATACTGGCAGTTCTCAAGTGATTCACCAATCACTTTGATCTTTGAAAAATCTGTTTGCCCCATACCTGCCCAGCCGAGAGCCTGTAAGTACTCAATTCTCATCGGGTCAAAATCTTTGAGCATCATCTTTGTTCCGACGCAATCGAGAGCCAGCGGATCCAGACTTGCAAGCGCGATTTTGGCATCAATGGGCGTGCCACTGATTGGACCATTACCTTCCATAGCTTCGAAGCCGTCAACAACTCCAAGGTCCGGATATATTCCCTGTGTTGCCAACTGGAACAGATTGAAGTGAAGTATGGAAGCTGGAGTTTGTGTTTGCGTCTGGTGCATTTTTTGCTTGTTATTATCTCTGCCATAATTCGCTGGTGCGCCCATAATAACATTTTTCAGGGACAGCGTTACCAAAGCCCTGTCGTGAGTTTTCATTTTTGCCGCGGAAATCACATACAAATCAGGGTCTAAAAACATCGAGGTGATACGAACAGGAAGAATTGAATTTTCCCTTCCCATAATAAAGCGATATACCGTAGGAGTCTGATCCAGGTCGACCAGCTTTACGTTATATTCTTTTTCCAGTGCCGCATAACCATAGTTTTGGAATCCACGCATTGCTCCGCCTCCGGCAGGCGATGAGCCTATGGTAATCTGCTGGTCATAACCATTATCTTTAAGAAAATCCAGTATCGCACGACATTCATCAATATGAGTTGCACAAAGCAGATTATTTGTTGATACAAAATTAGGTTTCAGAAGGATTTTTTTGTTACCTATGGATTTAACTATGTCATCCTTTAATTTATCAAGCACTCCACGAATCATCTCACGCCTGTCATTGCCTTTAAGGACAGCAACAGTAGCCGGAGCGGCCTGCTTTTGAAATAACTCATTTTTACCGGGAACTGAACTTTTTGCTGATGCGTATGCTGATTTCGGAGCAAAGACCTGGCTGCCCATCGCCATATAGGCTGCTCCGATTCCAAGACCTTTTAAAAGACTGCGACGATCAAACTTATTTTTTTGACTTACCATTAAACAACCCTTTCATTGTCTCATTTCCTCCCGCCCCTTACGGACAATTTTTTTACTTCTCGATTGCAAGGCAACACCACCAAGCATCAAAACCATTAATAATACCAAAAAATGCAGTACCTTACAATATTTTTTAGGCACTTTTTAAATAAATAATGGGATTTTTGGGGGAAAAAGCGAAAAATAACCAATCCCGAAATTGTTTTTAAAATCTTGACTGAACTTTTGTAATAAGAAATGAACCGAAGGTATAATACCTTTTTAACAGCAATAGAAATGTATGTATTTTGATTTTTTTTCAGGAGAAAGACAATGTTTGTCAAATATCTTGGAGATTGCCAGGAGTTTATCGCAGGGGATAATTCCATCCTTCGTGAGCTGCTTCACCCATCTAAAGCAGATTTACAAATACGATACAGCCTTGCTCATGCAAAAGTCTCCGCCGGGCAGAAAACGACAGCCCACAAGCTGCGAACCAGTGAAGTTTACTATATATTAGCAGGCTCCGGCCTTATGCATATAGACAGGGAGACTCACGATGTAAAACCACATTGCGCTATTTATATTCCTCCCGGCGCCGTTCAATTCATAGTCAATACGAGTAATTCAGACCTGGAGTTTCTCTGCATCGTCGATCCTGCATGGCAGGAACCTGATGAAATAGTGTTCCGCAGCTAAATACCCAAAGGCTTCTGCAAAATACTCAACCATGAGAGCTGCTAAAAATGAACAGGCAGGCTAATCTTGCCATTAACAACTGCTGCTATAACCACAAGAAATATCAGCAATACGAAAAGTTTGAGAAGAAGCAAATCATTTTCATTATTTGTCGATTTGATTTGCTTTTTCAATTCTCTCATCTGAAGTTTTGCGTCTTTAGTACTCATCTTGCCACCTTTTACATCCCAGGCAAAATCCGATAAAATAAAAAGCAAAAACAGCGGAAACTTTTAAAAGCGCATATCTTCTGCCACAAGATGACAGTATTAAACTTCGCATTGCGCTTTATGCTCAAATGTGTTCAAACTGTCCTTATCATGTCTGCCTGGAAAAAACGAACTGTTCTTTAATAAAAATGCTCCACTTCTCAAAACCATATAAAATATAAAAAATACTCTAAAAAAATACAAAAATAAATAACCCAAACTGACCGATTTCACTCTGGCATAATAATTACTCCTTAAACGAGGATGAGTTTTTTTTTGCTTTATGAAATACAAACAAAATACAGGCAAAATGTTTAACACCTTCGAATGTGGCGGTAGTTTAAGAAAAAAAATTCAGAATTTTTCAAAAAAACTGTAACGAAAATCGAATTCTAACGTCTTATTATGTAGAAAACGGCATAATGAGGTTTTCATAAGCTGAAATAGTGCAGTTTTATTTGTAATGGAATAGCACTGGCAGTGCGTGGGATAAAAAAACCCGCTGACCCTTCGGTTCAGCTCAAAGCTTGCCCTGAACCACATCGAAGGAATACAACGACTCGGCGGGTTTTTCTTTTTTAAAGCAGTTTTTCAGGTTTACAAATTTAGAATTTGCATATTGTTAGGAATTTTGAGCTTAGTATTTAGGATTTTAAGCCTTAGGCTTGTATTTTATCGATGGTTACCTGGAGGTATTTCTGGCGGTGACCAATGCGTTTTTTGCTGTTTTTACGCCTGCGGAAGTACATCGGATAGAGCTTTTGGCCTTTTACAAGGGCTTCGTCAGCCGTAGTTTTGAATGAAGCAATAACTTTCGCACCCTCAAGATAAGGCGTTCCTACCTTGATTTCCTTATCGTCGCTTACCAGTAAAACTCTGCTCAGCTCGATTGTCTGAGCCTGCGGCTCGACGTCGGTCAATTCAATCTTTATACTATCACCTTCGGCGACTTTATATTGCTTCGAACCCTGTTCAATTACTGCGTACATTCTTAAAAGCTCCTATAGCTTAATTATGTTATTTTCAAGACAAAAAAGTATTTTAACGAATTCTATTTTTTTGTAAAGAAAATTCAAAGATATTTTTGTATTCTATCAAGTATTGCGTATATCGTGATGAGTATTGTGTGTTTTTTTCACGAATACCGATTATAAGTCATTATGTAATAAGACTTTAGTGTTTATTAGGAACTATTTCAATGCAATTTGCCATGATAGATGACAGGCTTCTTCCTCTCGATGAGGTTGAACTGGAATATTTTGACAGGGGGCTTTTTTTCGGTGACGGCGTCTATGAAGTTATTCGAAGCTACAAGGGCAGGATTTTCGCTCTTGAAGAGCATCTTGAGCGATTTTCGGCCAGTTTGAAGGCGATAGAAATAACAAAAGTCGATATAGAGCAGATTCGCACCAGGATTATAATGGCTTTCGAGGCTGCAAATATTCCAAACGCGGCGATTTATTTCCACATCACGCGAGGTTCCGGGCCGCGAAGCCATGCAGGCGGCGATGATCTAAAACCGAATTTCTTCCTGACTATAAAAGAGCTGGAAGATGATAAGAAAATGAAACAACACGGCATATCCGTAATAACCTATCCCGATTTGCGATGGAAACGTTGCGACATAAAATCGCTGAACCTGCTTCCGAACGTAATGGCCAAACGCGAAGCGGACAAAAAAGGCTGCTACGAAGCTATTTTTGTAAATGACGAAGGAATCATTACAGAAGGCTCGTCCTCGGCATTTTTCGCGATACAAAACGAAAAACTGCGAACATCCCCCCTTTCAGCCAATATTCTGCCTTCAATAACCCGCAAATTCGTAATACAAGCCGCTAAAAATATAGGTCTGGGCTTAGTCGATAAATCTCTTACACCCCAGAAGGCTTGCCTTTGTGATGAGCTATTCATCGCGGTAACAACGAAAGACATAGTTCCGGTAGTAAAATTTGATGACAAAATTATTAGTGACGGCAAACCCGGCCAATACACAAGAGCACTTGCAGAAGAATTTCTCAAATTCACAAAATAATAAGAAGTTTATGGATAGTAATATAACACCCAAAAAAAGAATCTGTTTGATATACCCGCTGGTTCAAAATATGTCTGGTTTTCATACAGCCTGTAAACTTTTTTAAGCCAAAAAGTTTAATTTGATAGTTGCCTCGAACACGAAAATAGCAATAAAATACATCTATGAAGAAAACGCTTACACATTTGCCGAAAACTGTTCTACTGGTTTTTACAAATTATCTACCGAAAAGCCATTATTTAGATAGTTTAGGCTCGATGGCCTATGCTTTTAGCCCGAAATTCTGAACTGTTTTCCTGATGGCAACACAAGAAAATCTGTCAGGAAAAAATACAAACCTATATTTAGACACAGAGAGCACCGAGGACTCAGAGAAATAATAAAATGCCCGCTAGGGTGAAGTCGCAGACGAAGACTGGTCATTGCGAATGAAGAGATGTGATCTTCAATAAATATTGTTCTTCAAACAAAACCTATACATATCTAATCCATATCATTACTTTTATATAAGCATAATACTCATAATATAGTATAATTCAATTGTCGATAGAGAAATTGCATTGAAGCAAATAAATAATCCCGCAAAAAGAAAACATTATTCGATTTGTTTTGAACATATTTTAAAAAGGTTGATATCGATAATGAACGCAACAATAACACTTTTAATCCATTGGAGTATTGCCATAGGTCTAATAATTGGAGGAATAACTGCTTTAATTAAAGGTTTTGAACTTGTAAAGAGTGGGAAAGGGAAAACGAAGGAAGAGAGTAGTATTGAATTTTTATGGCTTAAAGTAAAGGTAAAGTCCTTAGGAGCATTAGTTATGCTTACAGCTTTTATGTGGGGCTTGGCAGCAGTACGAGCACTACCCAACTACAAAGATCCTTTTGTTGAAATATGTACAACAAATGCTAGAAATGAAATAAATAAATCTATAGAAGAAATAGCACATTTAGAAAAAAAACATGCCAACATAATAAATGAAAATATTAATCTTAAGGAAGTTCTTTCAGAAGCTACATCAAATTTAAATTATTCACAAATTGCACTTGAATACAAAGATCGCCAAAATATACATTTCAATAATTTCGTAGCAGGTATGGCACAACAGCGAGAAGCATATCAAGAACTTGAAAAAGCTATTCAGCATGGAGATAAAAAAAGTATCAGTGAAAACTCTCTGAAACTAAAGAAAGCTACTGAAACAGTCAAAATGTCAGTTCAAGGGAAATTATAGAAAATATTATGAATATATTTCTTTTTTACTTATTTTTACTAATATTTAATTAGATATGTGAGGTTCATCATGGCAAAAGAAAATGAGAATCCTATTACAATAGCAGCAAATAGAGACATCGCAGTTACAAGTGATGTTCAGGTTTTAATGCAAAAAATCAGGCCAGAATGGCAGGCGAAAAATCTTCTTCAAAGAGTAACAAAATTGCTTCCAGTAGATCCAAGTAGCGCTTGCCAAAGATTATTTAATGCAGCTATTCATGATCTAAAAGAGAAAATATTGATAGCTGGTATTGATATAGCCAAGGAAGCTATTGTAGCTAATCGGCTTCCACAAATTAGTCGGCCTGAAGATATAGAAGGCTATAATGTTTCAAAGACAATTGATCTTGCCTATTATATAGGATTACTATCAAGACCTGAGTGGCGAAGGATTACCCGTGTTTATGATATTAGGAGGGATCTTGAGCACGAAGATGATGAATATGAAGCAACCATAGAAGATTGCTTTTATATTTTTAAAACAACAATTGAAGCAGTTCTTTCCAAAGATCCAATTGAAATAATCAGATTAACAGACATAAAAGACATTGTTGAACAACCTGCAGCGATTACTTTAGACCATACCGTTAAAGAAGAGTATGGTGCCGCTCCGGCTGTTCGTCAATCTGAAATATATAAATTCCTAATATCGACTGCTCTCAGTAATAATAATCCTGACATAGTTCGACAGAATTGTTACATATCACTAAGTGTACTTTCTGCCTTGACCAAAGATCAAGTAAAAATAGAGGTTTCTCGGATATATTCTGATAAAGTTAAAAGAAAAGGCTTAGGTATATTCACTGCAAGAGTTTCTTTTGCTGCTGGCATTCTTCCATATTTTAAGAAAAGTATATTGAAAACGTCTTTTTCAAGCTACTTGGAGCATATGATCTCAGTTGGACACGATTTTAAGAGTTACAATAAGCATGGATCCCTATTACGAGAATTCCGTGAGTTTGGTGGTTTTGAATGCTGTCATGATGAGGTGCTTCCTGAAATGATTGAATGGCTCTGCCAATGCTATATAGGAGAAAGAAGTTTTGGTCGCTATTCTGAAAGCAGACATGTTTTTTATTCAAATGTTGGAGCGCCTTTAGCTAAAGAAATTTTGATAGATTCAAAGCATAAAGTTGCACCTTTGCTTGAGTCAATTATAGTTAAAAGCAAGGCTATTCAAAAAGAATGCAAATGGCAATATTGTCAAAGAAGGGCACAGGATATGATTGACATAATGCAAAATCTTGGGACATCTTGCTAATTATTGTAATAATACAATATCCGCAGTACATTTTTTGATATTAATCCCACAAAGTCGCGAGGCCGCAAAGAGTTTTTTTATATTTATGGATTCCCTATCCATAAAACTTCCTGCTTTTTCTTAGTACCCTGGATATGAACAATATTTTGAATTCGCTTTCTTTTTTACCTCCTCTGGCGTATAAGCCAAAATATCCATCGGAAACGGGTACGGCTTGAACATGTTCTCCTATTGTTATGGCAATATTTTCAATTTGATTTTATAATTGTCCTAATGTGATAACTACGTATTTTTAAAAGAAAAAATCTTTTTTTACATATCTTTTACAATTCATTACTTCTTTTGTATCAAGCAGTTATATCAATATTGGCATTCGTTATAAAAATTTCACAAAAATTAGTCAACCATTTGTTCCGGTTTCCGTCTTAAATATATAGAAGTTAAAAAACTATAAACTTAACTATATTTTGAAAGGAAAAGAAAATGATTAAGAAAATGATTTTGATAAGCCTTGGGATTATCATTACAGTATTTGCGGCAATTCAGTTTAATACAGAAGCCGCTTCTTCAGATGTAAAACAACCCGGCTCTGACATTTCCTTGGTACAGGTTACTTCGGATTCGATAGAGGTTGAATTTCTCAAGCCTACCGATGGCAGCGGCCTTCTTGAAGTTGAATTGTTGGATATCCAGAATAATATGCTGGCAAAAGTAACCCGCAGGCATAATGGAAGACCTGTAAAAGTGACTTTATATGCACAGATAAACAAAAATGACCTTTCTAATTATTACCTTCGCTACAGGTATGACTCAAACCAGGAATTCAGGCAGAGAAGTTTGCTCTTTGTAGGTGAAGTTCTTGAAACAACCATACTTGGTCAGAGAGAATTTGTCGCGGGCACAACGCCTGTAATTCGTATCATAATTAAAGATAAAGCTTCGGGCGGAGCAATTGAGAATGTGGATGTTTCCGTCGAATTAACACAGGATGGAAATGTTCTGTCCAAATATAGCGGAAAATCCAATGCAGATGGTGAAGTAGCTGCTCGTCTTACAATGCCTGAAATGGTATTGAAAAACGCGAGACTTAAAGTAGTTGTAAAAACAGCAACCGCCGAAGATACAGTAGAAGAAATTATTCAGGTACGAAGCGCTTTGCGTACGCTTCTGACAACTGATAAGCCGCTTTATCAGCCGGGACAGACTATTCATATACGAGCGTTAACATTGTCCCAGCCGGAAATGACACCACTTTCGGATTCGGATGTTGTTTTCGAAGTAGAGGACGCAAAAGGTAATAAGGTTTTCAAAAAGGCCGCGAAAACAGATGAATACGGCATTTCGTTTGTCGATTTTGTGTTGGCCGATGAGCTGAACATGGGAACATATAAGATTCGCTCGATAGCGGCGGGCATGACAGAGGAAAAAACTGTAACCGTCGAACGCTATGTTCTGCCGAAATTCAAAGTTACTTTCAAAAGCGATCATAGTTTTTATCAGCCGGGACAAACTGTTGAAGGTGACATACAGGTCGATTACTTCTTCGGCAAACCTGTATCTTCAGGCAAAGTGCAAATTAAATGCTCGAAATTCGATATCGCTTACGTGGATTTTCAGGTTATCGAAGGAAAAACAGATGAAAATGGACATTATTCATTCAAGATAAAATTACCTGATAACTTTGTAGGCCAGCCGCTGGAAGCGGGAAAAGCATCCGCGAAATTTGAAATATCCGTTACGGATACAGCGGACCATAAGGAAACTATAACTAAGAATATCAGCGTTACCGCTTCACCTATTGTTATCGCTGCTGTAGCAGAAAGCGGCGAGCTTATACAGGGACTTGAAAATAAAATCTATCTTGTTTCAACTTATGCAGATTCGACTCCCGCAAAATGCAGAATCGTATGGGAAAACGCACCGGGAGGCAGGAAAACAATAGAGACAGATGATTCAGGCTTTGGCGAAATTACAGTCGAAGCGAAAAACGAGAGCATGACAATGTCGCTTTCTGCAAGAGATTCAAAAGGACAAACCGGAAAAGCGGATATCGAAATAAAAAGTAAATCACGAAATGAAGATGAATCAATTCTTGTCAGGACAAACCAGAGCCTGTATAAAGTTGGTGACAAAGCTTCGATATCTATTATTTCAACTCGAAAAACCGGCTCAGTTTATCTCGATCTGATAAAAGACAAGCAAACATATTTAACTCGCTCACTTGATTTAAAAAATGGCAAAGCATCTGATACTATTTCATTTGACGCTACTCTTGCCGGTACAGTGCAGGTCAACGCATATATAATCGGCAGTAACGGCGTGATAATTCGCGACAGGAAAATCGTGCTGGTTGATCCTGCGGATGATTTGAAAATTGAAGTTGTGGGTGACAGCGATACTTACCTTCCAGGAAGTGAAGCTAAAATCAATTTCAAAGTAACCAACAAATCCGGAAAAGGAACCGCTTCCGCTCTTGGCGTTATGGTAGTTGATGAAGCGGTATTCGCGTTACAGGAAATGCAGCCCGGCCTGGAGAAAGTTTACTTCTATCTCGAGAAGGAAATAGCTTCGCCTCGTTATGAAATTCATGGCTACGAAATAGATGAGATTATGTCACCGCAGCCTTTATTACGGGAAGGAAACGACCAGGTTCGCAGGGAAAAAGCCGCTCGTGTTCTTTTCGCTTCGGCAAAAGGAACCGGCGATTATACTCTGAACGTAAATACATATCAGCAAAATAACAAGGATACCCAGTTTCAAAATAAAATGTACACGCTCCTGATGCCTCAATATCAGAAAATACAATCGGCGTTAAATAATTTCAGCAACAGGCAGAGGAGAGCCGGACAAGAAAAATTTGAGACTGGCCCGACTATGGCAATTTTAATTCGGCAAAGAGACCTTGAAAAGAAAGACAGCATTGATCCCTGGGGCACAGAATTTAAAATCACAGGACAATGGAATGTAAATGCACAACGATATTCTCCTGTCATAATTATTTCAGCAGGAATAGACGGAAAATGGGATACAATAGATGACATTTCAATACCTTATCCGCTAAATATGTGGTCATTCGATGCGAGCGGAAATATTCGATTTGAAAATCTCGATAGAAATATGGGTATGATGGGAGGAAGAGGTGCAAGAGGCGGCCCAGCAGGCGGATTTGGCGGGTTTGGCGGAGGCATGATGGGCGGTGGAATGGCCGCTGATGCTATCATGCTCAATAAGGCGGAACCTATGCCAGCAATGGCAGAAATACAAGAATCTGGCGCTACCGGAGCAAGTCCGATTCGCATTCGTGAATATTTCCCTGAAACGCTTTATTTCAATCCGGCTGTTATTACAGACGGCTCAGGTAAAGCTATCGTCAATATTCCGATAGCAGATTCGATAACAACATGGCGGCTTAGTTGTATGGCTTCGTCACTAAGGGGACAGCTTGGCTCTACAACAGCGGGAATAAACGTGTTCCAGGATTTCTTCGTCGATATAGATTTCCCGGTGTCACTCACTCAAAACGATGAAGTTTCTGTTCCGGTCGCGATATATAATTATCTCAAAACCGACCAGACAATAAACCTGACGGTTCAAAAAGAAGACTGGTTCGAGCTGAAAGATTTGGGCGAGCGAACAGTTACGCTTGCTCCTTCTGAAGTAAGAGCGGTTTATTTTACTATCGTCGCGAAGAAAATCGGCTTCCAGAAATTCACGGTTACCGCGAGAGGCACGAAAAAGAGCGATGCGGTCGCACGTTCAGTAGAAATAGTTCCGGACGGCAAGGAATTTCTCGTAAATGAAAGCGGCAGGCTCAAGGGAAATATTACTCATACAATCAATATTCCCGATAAAGCCATCGATGACGCAAGCAAGATTTTCGTAAAAGTCTATCCGGGTGTTCTCTCACAGGTAATCGAAGGTCTTGATAGTATGCTTCGTATGCCCTTTGGATGTTTCGAACAGACATCTTCAGTGACATACCCGAACGTATTGGTTATGGATTATATGAAAAGCACGGGTAAAATCACGCCCGAATTACAGATGAAAGCAGAAGGATTTATAAACGCCGGCTACCAGAGACTTGTATCCTTTGAAGTGCCTGGAGGCGGTTTCGAGTGGTTCGGAAAAGCTCCCGCTCATAAAATTCTGACTGCTTACGGCCTAATGGAATTCTACGATATGAGCAAGGTCTATGAAGTCGATCCCGCGATTATCAGCAGGACACAACAATGGCTCGCAAAACAACAGGAAAATGACGGCTCATACAAACCTTCACAGGGTGGAATTCAGGAAGGAGCCATCAATAAATTCACTGATGATGTACTTCGCAATACGGCTTATATCACATGGGCTTTGGCTTCGACAGAATACAAGGGACCAGAGGTACAAAAAGGAATCAATTACATTAAGAACCACCTGGATGATATGAAAGATGTTTACGCCAGAGTCTTGGTTGTTAATGCACTCGCGGCGGTCGATCCGGATGGTAAGACAACACTTGATACACTTCAGGCATTGCATGATATGCGAAAAGAAAAAGATGACGTCGTGTATTGGGAACTGAATTCCGAAACGCCGACACACGGCACAGGCGAAGCAGGCAATATCGAAGTGACAGGTCTTGCGGTTCAGGCATTTATCAAATGCGGCCGCGACTTGGGAACTGTAACAAAAGCGGTGACTTATCTTGTCCAGAAAAAAGACGCATTCGGAACATGGCAATCAACGCAGGCGACAATACAGGCACTTCGCGCAATGTTAATGGCAGAACGCGGCGCAACCGCAAGAACAAATGCTGAAATTGATTTGAGAATTAATAACGAAAAAGTTTCCACAATCGTTGTAAATCAGGACAATAGTGACGTTTTACAGCTTGTTGACTTGAAGGAATATACAAAGAAAGGCAATAACAATATCGAGCTTTCATTCGCAGGCGAAGGCTCTCTATTGTATCAGGTTGTCGGCAGGTACTATATGCCCTATCCGAAAGAAGTTTTGCAGCGTGAAGAGCCTATGAAGATAGACCTTGAGTACGATAGAACACAGCTTGTGGCTGATGATATAATCAATGTCACTGCTACTGTAACTAACAACCGCGAAGGCAAGGCAAAGATGATTATCGTAGATTTGGGATTGCCTCCGGGATTTACATTAATTCCGGATAATCTCAATAACTTAGTCCAGCAGGAAGTTATCGAGAAATATTCGACAACAGGCAGACAGATTATTATTTACCTCAGAGAAGTCGACCACGCAAAACCTGTAAAGATTAATTACCAGTTACTGGCGAAATATCCATTGAAAGCCAAAACGCCGAAATCAGTCGCGTACGAATACTATAATCCGGACATTCGTGTAGAATATGCTCCGATTGAATTAGAAGTAACTAAGTAAATAGGATTAGGAATAGTGATATATTGATGAATGAGTTGATGAGTGTATACAATCATCAACTCATTCTTTTATACAAGAAATCTTAAGGCTGGGCATTATGAAATTATTAAATCTTATCATAATTATGTTAGTTAATATTATGCTCATATATGGTTGCGGTAAATCTTCCTGTGACAAAACATTTTATTTGGAGATTAAAGATGCTTCCGGTAAAATTATTGCGAAGGGTAGTATTTCACTGCCGAATGACATCGAGGAAACGGTTCCATTTACTAGCTCATACAAGATTAATATTTTGGATATGCCGCAAAATCCTTCAAATGAAAATGAGTATGCAATTCGTAGTCTTTCACAGAAAAATGGAGAATATTCCGGGACTATTAAAAACGAAAATATTCTTTTGACTCTACAACCTCGAGTTTCGGATAACGATATATATTTCGATGGGAAATATAACGGTCAAATAATCGAAGGTAAATGTACCTATCAAAGCTACGCAGGAACATCGGAATTCGGAACATTTATAGCCAAGCCTGTGAAAAAATGAAGTATGTCCGTTACGATTTTGAAGAATCGGCACAGTACATTTCTATATTTTGTTGAAAATTGCTTAATTTCTAAGAATACAATTGTTTTTTTGCCTTTTGTATGGTAAATGTCAATTTATTAAAACACAGACTTTGCAGTTCCATAAGATATTTATGGAACAGCACTATAAAGGTAAACTTAAGGTTAATTATCAAATGAAAGGAATGGAGTTAAAATGAGAATATTAAAGAAACTAAGTATCGCTATGGTTATTCTTTTCCTTTGTACTTCTTGCACATCTCTGAAACCAAAGGTAACGCCCAAAAATAAATGCTGGATAGCTACATGGGTAAGTGCCCAGCAATTGACTGAACGCAATAACAATCCGCCCGCACCATTATCCAACAGTACGCTGCGACAGGTTGTACATGTTACTCTTGGTGGTAGCAAATTACGTATTCAATTTTCCAATATGTATGGAAACAGCCCGGTTACAATTCAGGCAGCACACGTTGCAGACTCGAAAGGCGCAAGTGCAATCGATACCGCAACGGATAAGGCTCTAACATTCGATGGATCACCATCGGTTACAATTCCCGCCGGAGAAGAAATTTATTCGGATGAAATAGAGTATGATGTAAAGCCGTTAAGCAATTTGGCGGTAACTATTTATTTTGGTGAAACATCGCGTAATGTCACCGGCCATCCAGGCTCCAGGACAACATCCTATATTCAGGAGGGTAATGCTGTAAGTGCACCCGAAATGGGGTCTGCGTCAAAAATAGAACACTGGTATAATTTGAGCAGGATTGATTTATGGCTCGAAGACTCCTATGCCTGTGTGGTAACACTCGGTGACTCAATTACAGACGGCAGAGGTTCCACAGACAATAAAAATGACAGGTGGCCGGACTTTCTGGCTAAACGTTTATTAGCAAATCCTGATACGGCAAAAGTTGGTATGTTAAATCAGGGTGTTGGCGGTAATAATGTTGTGTCCGGCGGTCTCGGTGTAGCCGCGACACAGCGTTTTGAACATGATGTGCTCGACCCATGCGGAGTAAAATGGGTAATAATTCTCGAGGGTGTTAATGATATTAATGGTGGTTTTGGTTTCAATCGCGGTAATATTGCCAACCAGGTAATCGCCGCGTATGAGCAATTAATAGAAAAAGCCCATGCAAGAGGTGTCAAGGTATATGGCTCGCCTATTCTGCCGTTTATGGGATCCCAGTATCGCAATGACACGGCACGCAATACTATTAATGAATGGATTCGCACAAGCGGTAAATTCGATGCGGTTATTGATTTGGATGCTGCTGTACGTAACCCTGAGGACCCAACCCGTTTAAAAAAGGAATACGATAGCGGCGACCATTTGCACTTAAGCCCGTCTGGTTACGAGAGAATGGCTGAAGTTATTGATCTGAATTTGTTTAAGCTAAACTAAAAAACCATTTGTTTTTGAATAAAAGTTGCATGGAATCCCGAAAGCGTAGGAGGTCGTTTTCGGGATTTTTTTATTTCTTCATATTTTCCTAAAGATTTGTGAAACGAATTGATACTGTTAGAGTCTATATATTAAAAGACTGTTGTTTATGATAAATATTGGGACATCATACCAATTTTTTGATAAACACGGAGCTTTACAATAACGCCAAGTTAATTAAAACAAAACAGGAAAAGCATCAGGCCATTTTAATATAAGATTTTGTACCTGCATGCCATACCAATTTTTATTCCTGCTTTCGCTGAAATGACAGAAAGTTACTGAAAGCAGAATGATTTACACTGTACGTTTTTTCAGCGCATAAAAAATCCCCGGTTGATCGGGGATTTTTCTTGTTGGCGAGTATTAATTAATTAGTTTTTAAGAGGATTCGTATTGTACTGTTCATTTCGTGGATGAGAGTTTTCATAGACCTCTTTTAATCTTGCAGTTGTCAGATGCGTGTAAACCTGCGTTGTCGAAAGTGACTGGTGCCCCAGTAATTCCTGTACGCTTCGCAGGTCGGCGCCGTTGTTGAGCATGTGCGTAGCGAAGCTGTGGCGCAGCGTGTGCGGGCTGATAGCAGGATCGAGTCCCGCCATCTTCAGGTACTTGTCCATCTTGCGCCGTACGCTGCGTGTGCTGAGACGCTTGCCATGCTTGTTGACGAACAGAACCTTCGGGTCGAAGTTGCTGTTGTTCTGCGCCCTTTTGTTTCGATACTCCATGTAATGCTGGATAGTCTGCAAAGCGGAAGTCCCGATGGGAGCGATTCGTTCCTTTTTGCCTTTGCCTCGCACATGAATTACCTCGCCGAGGAAGTCAATGTCATCCATGTTCAGAGCGACAAGCTCGCTTACTCTTACACCAGTGCTGTAAAGGGTTTCCATAATCGCCCTGTCCCTTGCTCCGAGCCAGGTATTTATCGGGGGTGTCTCAAGCAGTCTTTTAACTTCTTCGTATTCGAGAAAACGCGGCAGCTTCTTGTCCTGTTTCGGTGTCCTTACGGCAGTTACAGGATTTGCGCCGAGGTAGTTTCTTTTTACAAGGAACTTATAAAAGCTTCGCAGCGTTGCCAGCTTCCTTGCAACCGTCGCCTTGGAATATTCTTTTTCATTCAAGTGAGCCATGTAAGCTCTTACCGAATCTGTACCGGCTGAGAGTAGAAGCTGGTTTATATCGACATGCACCTGTGTCGCCAGAGCTGTTGCATGACCATTATCGTGATCATGGTGGTCTAGAGAAATCGAATCATGCTCGTGATTTCCCTCTTCGGATACGCCGCCTATAAAATCACTGAATTGTGTTAGGTCAGCGCCGTAGCATTTGGCTGTATGTTCTGAAAAGCGTCTTTCAAATTTCAGGTAATCCAAAAATTCGTTGATGATTGTGCTTTCTTCCATAATGTCCCTATCTATTTATTTTATACAAGAATTTCGGTTTCCTATTTCACGTCAGAATTACAATTATTTTATACTTTATGAAATTCAGTTAAAATTCATTTGAGTATCTTTTGGCCCGCCCAGAAGCTCATCAGCCTGGCAAATAAGAAGCTGTGTTAGTTTGAAACTTAGCACCGCGGCGTCAAACCAGTCGAAGCTCGTTCGCTTGTCTTTGGCCTGGACTATAAGGGCATCGAGCAGCTCGTCTTCGCAGCCGTCTTCGTAGCGAAATATGAACTTCTCCGATCCTTTATTTAAAACCAGTTGTCGTTTAATATTTTCCATTTCATATCACTTAAAATAACTTGCGATAAAAGCGACTCTTTTTGAAAAGTCATAAGGCTTTTATCGGCCAATATATGTTTTGGCTTTACAAAATATGAACAGGAATAGATGAAAATTAATAACAAAAATATAAGTTATGCTTAAATATGAAAAATATATTTTGTCTGAATAGATTCAGTTTCATTCAACGTGTTGATGTCAACGTTATTGAGTTGCTTGGCCATCCCGGCCATGCTTCATGGGCTTCAAGCCCGTGATACTATTAGCTTTGAAATAAATAGTGCCGCTGATATTTTCGGATTGAATAAGCCCCTGCTGTTCAAGGTCACCTATATATTTGATTGCTTCATTGCGGTGCATGTTCATTGATGAGCATATATCGTTTAGCGAGCAAGGCCTTCGTTTCAGCATTGAAAACAGGGTTTCTGTTCTTGTTTTATCTGTTTTCAGTTTTTGCTTATGCTTGTTCTCAGAAGTAACGCTCTGTGAAAAATCAGCTATGACCTCACAATCAGGCCCGATTTGTGCGGCGATTTCCTGAAGTTTCTGAGCGTTCAATTTCCTTACGTTCTCCTCAGCGGCTGGTCTTACTGCTGTATTGAGCTGAATCTTATCGGGGCGAATTCGCCTGATAGCAGCATTGATTTTAGCGATTTGCTCCGGGCTGGAATTTATCAATTCGATAAGAAAAACTTCAAGCCAAATCCGACCTGAATACTCCTCGCGAAACGCACACAACCCGGAAATCAGCTTTTCAATGTTAATATCAGGGTGCGGACGATTAATTTTCAGAAAGGTCTCCTGGTCACCTGCATCCAGTGAAGGCAAAACCACATCGGCTTTGGCACAATCAGAACGCACATCAGGTCTATATAACAAGGTACCGTTGGTTACAATAGCGACCGGAATATTTGTGATTTTTTTTATTTTATCTATTATTATTCCAAGCTGCGAATTCAAGGCAGGCTCACCAGAACCCGCAATAGTAATATAGTCAGCTTCGAGTTTTTTCGATAAAACCTGCTTTAATTCGGATATAATCGGCCTGGCAGATACGTATTCTTTGCGTTCAATCGTCTTATTCGTAGTCCTTCCAACCTGGCAATATATACAGTCCAAAGTGCATATTTTTACCGGCACAATATCAACACCCAGGCTCCTTCCGAGCCTTCTCGAAGGAACGGGACCATATAAATATTTATTTTCTGACAAGCTCAAATATTCCTTTACAAATTTTCAGCAAATTCTCAAGCCATTCAATCGGCATGACACAGGCAGCATCGGATTTCGCTTTATCAGGATTGTTATGAACTTCCACAAAAAGCCCGTTGGCCCCGGCTGCTATCGCCGCTTTGGCAAGGATGGGAGCAAGCTCTCTTCTTCCTGCGCTGGCATTGCCAAGACCACCCGGCTGCTGGGTGCTGTGTGTCGCATCGAAAATTACAGGACAATTAAATTGTTTCATAGCTTCGATGGAAGCCATGTCATTTACAAGCCTGTTATAACCGAAAAAAGTGCCTCGCTCGGTAAGCATTATTTTATCATTATTACATGAGCGAATTTTTTCCACTACATTTTTCATCTCACCCGGAGAAAGGAACTGTCCCTTTTTTATGTTTACAGGCCTGCCTGTTTCCGCACATGCACAAAGTAAATCGGTTTGCCTGCATAGAAACGCAGGCACCTGGAGACAATCGACAACTTCTCCGACTTTGGCTGCCTGAGCAGGTTCATGGACATCAGTCATTACCGGCAGTTTAGTTTGCCTGCGAACTTCATCGAGAATAGCTAGCCCATCTTCCAGACCCGGCCCGCGAAAACTATCGATACTGGAGCGATTGGCTTTATCAAAACTTGCTTTGAAAATTATCCCGACTTTTGTATTGCGGCTGATTGTAACAAGCCCGTTCGCTACCTCTATGCAGTGCTCCAGGCTTTCGATTACGCAAGGCCCGGCCATGACAAACAATGGAGCGTTCATCCCGATTTCGACATTGCCAATCTTAAAATTCTCTTTAGTCATATATTTCCATTCAAGTTGTTTTTATCCAATAGCTCTTTTAATTCTTGTTCTTATTCCCGCCGGCTTTGCATTTTCCGGTACTATACAATTAACAGCCTGCGGAATCACATATATTTCGACAGGCAAAGGCGGCCCGGGGTCACCATCTATTTCAGTCTTTATCTTATCAGTTTTAGAAGTAATGAAAATATTCCTGCCCTGCTTGTAAATAACATCCCTGCAGTTGGCATGATGTTTGAGAATCGTCATCATAGAATGTTTTATCAAGTGGACCTGCGAGTCGCACTTGTATATACAGATATCCAGCAAGCCGTCACTGTAATTGGCATAGTGTAATATTTGCAGACCGATGGCATACCGTGAAATGTTACCTACGAAAACAAGACCGGGGCCGTCATAAATTTCCTCGCCGTCAATTTCAACTCTCATCGGATCGAATTTATAGCTCCAGAAACTTCGCCAGATAGGCCAGAAATAATCATAATGATCTATATGTCCCGAGCGCTGCTCGCTTACTTTTTGCACAACTTCGCCGTCATATCCGAAACCTGCAATTGAGGTAAAACATTTCCCGTTGGCGTTTCCCAAATCGAGGGGTCTGATGTAATGAGCTTCGAATGTATTTATTACTGTTTCCAGTTTCTCGTCGAATCCCAATTCGTTCGCTAATAGATTTTCCGTGCCGCCTGGCATTATCAAAAGAGGCTTGCTGCTTCCTTCAAGTCCATGCGCTACTTCTCTTATAGTTCCGTCTCCTCCTATGGCTACGACCATTGCGCAATCGTAATCGACTGCGGCATCAGTTGCCAATTCGCACGCATGACTGAGAGACCTTGTAAAATTACCTCTTACCTCGTAACCCTTTTTAACAAGGTATTGCTCGAACCTGCGCCAGATTAACTTGCTGCTCGTTGCGCCGGATTTGGGATTCACAATATATTCGATATAACCATCATCTGGTTTCATAACATAATTTCAATTTTATTATCAAGAAGGTTCTGTATCAAGTCCTTCATCGCAGCTTAATTTTTCAGCAATCAAACCAGCATAGCTTTTCGGAATATGATTTACATTTTCCAGGCCAAGACTTTTTTGAACTTCATTAATTTCTTTTTCGCCGGGTCCTTCTATTTCAACGAAGTCACCAAGCAGTTTCAGATGATCGAGAGCAACTTCGCAGCCGCCATATTTATATAAGCGGCGTTTCTTCTCAATCAGCATTTTCTTTTTATATCCCAGCGCAATCAGAAGTTTTTCCATCGAATCGCCATCCGATATCGACGTTTCTATTTCGATTCTCTTTTTATAACTGCTTTGCTCTTTTGCACCTTTAAAAGTTATGAAGTACTTTGTCTTGTCATTCGCTTTTTGATGACGCAATCGCAAACAACTATCCGAATTCATAAGAGTATCATCAGCATCGTCGAAATGAGTGTCACTTTGGTACTGCTCTTCGACAAATTCAGCGTTAAGCCGCTCCAATCTTTTCTCGATTTCCTGCAGCGAATCAACTTTTAACTTTGCTTCGATTTCAATACTCATATATTGCTTTCTTATTTTGTTTGACGGACAGCCTCTATAAAACCCGTAGGATTAACTATCGGTCCTACATCTGTTTGCACGGCTGTATTAAGCCACATATCAACAATTTTTTGCGTCTCGATATTCGGATTAACCTGGAAAGCTAAAGCAGCAAGCCCCGCCAGATAAGGAGCCGCCAAGCTCATTCCTCCTTCTGTATCGTAAGTATAAATTTCCGGGCTGTGATGACTTGCCATTGTCTTATTACCTGCAGGTACTAAAAGAACATTGCTTGAGTTACTATATTTTCCACGTTTATAACTTAATGGATTGTCAGGATCCTTGCCTGCAATAAGTTTAAGTGTGCCATATCTAAGCCAATCCCCGCTACATGTCACAACCAGGATTCCATTTTGTTCGGCCTTTTTTAAAGTTTCTTTCCAAAGTGCATAATTTTTCTGTCGTCGAAATGTACCTGTAGATATACTAACAACTCTTATCTTTTCAGAAGCACCTGCTTCTTTGTTCATCTTTATTATCTTATCAATAATATCACAATATATCTTATTATCCGGCATTGAGGTCATACGCATCGCAAAATAATAGAGCGAAGCTTTCGGAGCTACGCCGCAATTTTTTCCGACAGCAATACTGGCAAGAGGAGCGCCGTGCATCGCGGGTGCCATATCTAATAAATGCTTCTTCTCATATAATACTAACTGGTCCTTATACTCTATGTGGTCCTTTAATAAAGGTTGGTCAAGTATTGCAATACCAATTCCCCTGCCATCAATTCCCTGTTTATGCAAACTGCGAATGCCAAGTCCGGGATTCTTACCTTCTTCAAGCAAGTCTTTCGGATTAAAGTCTTCAGGCAGCCTGACAGAATCCGGCCATTTGGTTCTACTGTCAAATGGCATTTCTGATAACAGTTCTGCATAATTTCTCAAGTCGAGTTTTTCTAACGATACACCTGCAAATCCCCCGGATGAATCGAACTTCATCAGGTCTTTCTCATCCTTTAATACGACAGGCTTGTCTTGACCTATATCAATTGTTTTGCCATTCACCTTCATATATGAAAGCGTGAAAGGTGTAGAATAATCTCTCATTTTTGTAAAAGTCGCATTTATGCCGGACCAATCAAGAACAAATCTCTGCATACCGCCATCATTTGTAGTTGTTTCTTTTGTCGGCAAATCGAGAATTTTCTTCATATCTTCAGGAACAGTGAGTTTGTAAGCAAGCTTACCTTCGGCGGCAAAAGAACGTATAAGCTCCACTGTAGCAGGATTCGCTTGTTTAGATGGCATAAATATTATCATAGCAATAATGATAGCTATTGTTACAAATCCGACTATTGCAAAAAACCAGGATAATATTCGCGAGAATATCCGAATAATTTTACCTGTTATACCAAGTTTGTTTTTATGGTCGTCAGTTCGCATTTGAATATTTTTCAAATCAGATAATTTTCTTCATTTAAACTACTATATTCACCAAACGCGATTTAATAACAATAACTTTTTTAGGTTTTTTGCCGGCCATAGCGGCTGTTACTTTTTCGCTGTTCAGAGCTTTCTGTTTTATCTGCTCTTCGTCGGCATCGGCGGGAATGATAATCTTGTCCTTTATTTTTCCGTTGACCTGTATTGCAAGCTCGATTTCTTTTTCCTTGATAAGCTCCTTATCATATTGCGGCCAGCTTTCGTAAACAAGAGTGTTACTTTGTCCGAGCTTTTCCCAAAGCTCCTCGCATATATGCGGAGCAAACGGAGCTAAAATCAAAACGAGTTTTTCAACTGCTTTTTTGGGAACAGCTTCGAGCTTCATCATGTGATTGACAAGAATCATCATCGCGCTTATCGCCGTATTGAAACCGAAGCTCTCGATATCGTCGCCGACTTTTTTTATCGTCTGATTCAATAATCGAAGAGTAGCTTCATCGGCCGGCGTTTCTTTTACAATTTTATCAAGCTCGCCTGTTTCCTTGTCGATAACCAAACGCCAGACTTTTTGCAAAAAACGATGAACACCTTCTACGCCCTGCATACTCCAGGGTTTTATCGCTTCGAGCGGTCCCATGAACATTTCGTAAAGTCTCATCGAATCAGCGCCGTAATCAGAGATGACTTTGTCGGGATTAACTACATTGCCGCGTGACTTGCTCATCTTCTGGCCGTCCTCGCCGAGAATCATTCCCTGGTTGACAAGTTTCTTAAACGGCTCTTTAGTAGTGACATATCCCAGGTCGTAAAGAAATTTGTGCCAGAACCTTGAGTACAATAAATGCAGCACGGCGTGTTCCGCCCCGCCTACATACAAATCGACAGGCATCCAGTATTTCTCTTTTTCCGGTTCCCAGCCTTTTTCATTATTACAGGGGTCGAGATAACGCAGGTAATACCAGCAGCTTCCCGCCCACTGGGGCATTGTATTTGTCTCGCGTTTTGCTTTCGTGCCGTCTGGTAAAGTAATATTCACCCATTCGGTAACTTTCGCCAGTGGAGGCTCTCCATTACCGGATGGTTTGTAATCTTCGACTTTCGGCAATTCCAAGGGCAAATCTTTTTCGGAAAGCCCTATTACCCTGCCATCTTCAGTATGAACAATCGGAAAAGGCTCGCCCCAGTAACGCTGCCTGCTGAACAGCCAGTCACGCAACTTGTAATTTATCGCTTTTTTGCCCTGTCCTATTTGTTCGAGCCAGTCGGTTATTTTCTCCTTGAATTCGGGAGTTCTGAGACCGTTAAATGAACCAGAGTTAGCCGCCCTGCCGTCATCGGTGAAACAGAGCTTGCCCTGTTTGACTAATTCAGATTGCTCTTTGTCTTCGGGATCGACTACTATTATTATCGGCAAATTATATTTGGTTGCAAATTCATAGTCACGGTCGTCATGCGCAGGGACTGCCATAATTGCGCCGGTTCCGTAACTTATCAGAACATAGTCGCTTATCCAGATTGGAATCTTTTCGTTATTAACGGGATTAATCGCATAAGCGCCGATAAATTCACCTGTTTTTTCTT
>CAYSHS010000010.1:0-19262 GCA_964430845.1 uncultured Pirellulales bacterium
CAATTTGCGTGGTTATATAATTAGCTGCCACAGCACCTGCACAGTTAACGGTTCCGGTGAGTTAGTATGTATCGGGGGGCTGGTGGGAGAAAACTCGTATGGTACTGTAACTCAGTGCTACAGTACAGGGATGGTTAGCGATAATTTAAACAACAATTTGGGTATCACACGTGCCGGGGGGCTGGTGGGATTCAATTCGTATGGCACTGTGACTCAGTGCTATAGCACCAGTACGGTCAGAGGTAATTTTGAAATCGGCGGGCTGGTCGGGACAGACTCCTTCGGCAAGATAACCAAATGTTATAGTACCGGTATGGTCACTGTGACCGGAACTTATGAATGGACGCATATTGGAGGACTGATAGGAGCTTGTTTACGGAGTTATGTGAGCCAGTGCTATAGTACCGGTATGGGTGCCACATTAGTTGGGAAAAGTAACTTTGTAGGGCAAAGTTACTTTGGATCGATAATCGCCTGCTTCTGGGATACCCAGACATCAGGCCAAACAGGTGATACGTCGGGAATGGGAACAGGCAAAACCACAGCCCAGATGAAGACTCGCAAGACGTTTACAGACGCCGGCTGGGATTTTAAGAATGAGACGACTAACGGCACAGAGGATATATGGAGCATTTGTGAGGGAACTAATTATCCGAGATTAGTATGGCAAATACCGGCAGGAGACTATGTCTGTCCGGAGGGCATAACAATGGAAGATTTTGATTTCTTCTTTAATCATTGGGGAGATGAAAATTGCGACTATTACAATGGTTATTGCGAAGGAACAGACCTCAATTTATCGGGGACAGTCGATATAAACGACTATGAAATCTTACTTGACCACTGGTTGGCAGAAAACCAATAATCGAATCTGCAATCAGTTTAATACGAACATTTGAAAAAGCTAAGTTATTAATGAACTTTTGCAAAACTCCTGTTATTACAAATTAACCATTACATTCCCTAATTTCTAACTATTAAATCAAGCATAATTGACGTCCGACTGTATTTGAGTTATTTTATGTTGTGATTTTTGTACTGTAATGAAAGGAAATTTTTTGGAACGTAACGAAGAAAAATATGATATTGTTGTAGTTGGCGGTGGAATTGTCGGGCTTGCCGCGGCTTATAAAATTGCTTTAAGTCATCCTGGCGTACGAATCGCTCTTCTGGAAAAGGAAAAAACGCTTTGCTATCATCAAACCGGCCATAATTCAGGTGTAATTCATTCAGGCCTGTATTACAAGCCAGGTTCAGCAAAAGCAAAAAACTGTACCAAAGGCCGCAAAGAGCTTGTCGAATTCGCAAAAAAACACAAAATCCCTCACGAAATATGCGGTAAAGTCATCGTTGCAACCGCCAAAAAAGAGTTGCCGAATCTTGAGAGAATTTACAATAACGGCCTTGAAAATGAAATAGAAGGTATAGAAAAAATATCACCCGAAAAAATTAAGGAAATTGAACCGGCTTGCAATGGAATCGCAGGAATTTTCGTTCCGTGCACGGGAATTATCGATTTTGTTAAAGTCGCGGAAAAAATGGCTGAGCTTATCGTAAAGAACAGTGGCAATAAAATATTTTTGGAACATGAAGTTACAGGTTTTGACAAGCACGATTTTTATACCGAGGTTCGCACCAGCCAGGGTAATTTCTCAACTAAATACGTTATAAATTGTGCAGGACTGCAATCCGACCGCATAGCAAAAGCAGATGCGATTTGGCCCGATGTGAGAATAATTCCTTTCCGCGGTGACTATTATGAGCTTACAGGTCAAGCGCAGGAAAAAGTCAAGCACCTGGTATATCCTGTTCCCGACCCGACTTTTCCTTTTCTTGGCGTTCACTTTACACGTATGATAAAAGGCAATGTCGAGTGCGGCCCTAATGCTGTATTCTCATTTAAAAGGGAAGGTTACGGCAAAACTGACTTTGATTTTACAGACGCCTGGGAATCTCTATCGTATCCTGGAACGTGGAAAATGTTCATCAAACACTGGCGATATGGACTTGGTGAATACGCGAGAGCTTTTTCAAAGAAGCTGTTTCTTCGCAGCTTGCAAAGACTTATTCCTACACTATCCGGGCAGGATATAAAGCCATGTAAATCAGGAGTGCGTGCACAGGCTGTTGCGAAGAACGGAAAACCTGTCGATGATTTCAAAATCGAGAAAGGAAAAAATTCGATTCACGTTCTCAACGCTCCATCGCCTGCCGCGACAGCATCTTTGGCTATCGGCGAATATATAAACGAAACAGCAACGGAACATTTCAAACTAACGAACAATGCGTAAACATCAAACCGCAAATCTATTCGAGGAGAAGGTCGAGGAAACATGCTTCAACCACATAATCAGCCTGGCGTTCGAGACAGCGGCTGACAGCGAGTTCGATTACGCCGTGCAAGATGAAATCTGGCCAGTTCAAATCGGACAGAGAGTCGAAGCGCCATTTGGAAAGAATAATAAGCTGCAAAAGGGATTCTGCGTTGAAATTTTAGATAAGGAACATAATGAAAACAAACATTTCAAGCTAAAAGCTGTCACGAAGATAATTGACAAAGAGCCTCTGGTTGATTGCGAGCTGATGGAGCTTGCACGATGGATAAGCTCTTATTATGTATGCCCGCTTGGCCAGGTATTAGCGGCAATTGTTCCTGCGGCTGTCAAGCACGACGCCGGTGTGAAAACACAGAACAATGTGTTCCTTAATGTAAAAACTGAAAATTTAGAAAAGAAAATCTGTGAGCTAAAAGGAAAAAAGCAAAAGCGGATTGTAGCTTTTCTGCAGGAACAAAAGGCTTTCGACAAAGATTCTGCAGTTGAATCACAGTCATTGCTCGAAAAAGCTGGCTGCGGTAAAGAACCTCTAAAAAAATTAGCACAAGAGCAGGTAATAAAAACTGTACAAAAAACTATATTAAAATCACTCCCTGCTATCCCGCAAAGTCTGTCAATAAAAACAACAGGACAAATAATTCTCAACCAGGACCAGAAAAATGCGCTGGAATCCATAAAAGCTCGAATCGATAACGGTAAATTTGGAGTAACGCTCGTTTATGGAGTAACCGACAGTGGAAAAACCGAATTGTATATAAGAGCCATTCAGGCGGTTTTGGAAACAAAACGAAGTGCAATCGTGCTGCTTCCGGAAATCGCCTTGACGGCACAGACTGTGCAGCGTTTCAGTGAAAGATTCGAGAAAATCGCAGTGATGCACTCAGGCTTAAACGCGGCTCAGAGAAACGCTCAGTGGCATAAAATCAAATCAGGTAACGCTGATGTAGTTATCGGCGCACGCTCGGCCGTTTTCGCTCCCCTGAAAAATCTCGGTCTTATCGTAGTTGACGAAGAGCACGAGCCAGGCTACAAGCAGGACACAGCGCCGCGCTATCACGGCAGAGATGTCGCGATAAAACGCGCGCAGCTTGCAAACGCTCATTGTGTTCTTGGCAGCGCTACGCCGTCATTGGAAACGCTGGCTAATTGCCAAAACAAAAAGCATTTCGAACTTGTGCGACTTCCGAAAAGAGTGATGGATTTGCCAATGCCTGAAATGAAGCTTATCGATATGCGGCAGTCCGAATTTACACAAAGAGGTGTCAATTTAATAAGCGAGCCTCTTGCGAATCAGCTAAAACTGGTGCTCGAAAGGTCAGAGCAGGCGATTTTACTTCTTAACAGGCGAGGATACAGCAATTTCGTTTTCTGCCCCTCATGTAAATATACGCTCCACTGCCGCAATTGCGATGTTACGCTTACGTTTCATAAATCCCGGTTTCCCCGTCGTGAAAAAATGAGCACTATTACAGGCAGGCATATAAATTATGGCTACGCTATATGTCACTATTGCCTGGCGCAAACGCTTGTGCCTGAAAAATGTCCCCTGTGCGGCAAAGGATTCGCAATGATTGGACTTGGCTCGCAAAGGCTCGAAGAAGAGCTTGTTAGGAAATTCCCTTCAGCCAGAGTTTCGAGAATGGACAGCGATTCCATGAGCGGAAAAGATTATTATCATCTTCTCAGAGATTTCGGTGATGGTAGAATTGATATTTTGGCAGGCACGCAAATGTTAGCAAAGGGACTGCACTTTCCAAACGTGACATTAGTCGGAATTATCAGCGCTGATACGTGCTTGTTTTTACCGGATTTCAGGTCAAATGAAAGAACTTTCCAGCTAATATCGCAGGTAGCCGGACGAACCGGCCGCTCCGAGAAAAAAGGCACTGTTTTCGTACAGTCTTTCATGCCCGACCAGCCGGTAATTCAATACGCTGTTAAAGGTGATTTCGACGGCTTTATAAAAGAGGAACTGGCACACCGCAAGGCATGTAATTTACCCCCCTGCTGGAGGCTGTCTTCAATCGTATTACGAGATACAGATTTCGAGAAACTCGAAAAAGCCTGTAACATTATGCGAAGCACAATTGATAGAATCATTCAGAGGAATAATCTAAACATAAAAATCCGCGGCCCAATGCCTGCTCTAATAAGCCGCATCCAGCGTTTCCACAGGATTCAAATCATCGTTCAGGCCCCCCAGCCCGCTATCATACAGAGATTATTCGCCTACCTTCGAGAGGAAAGACCCATTCGTCCGGCTGTTAAAATTGTTATCGATATTGACCCTGTCAATTTATTATAGAATTCATTTTGTACCTGCGAGGCTTTATATAAATACCAGGTAGAAAACCATCCTGATTTTAGATTAGTAAGCTCGAGAGAGGGAGATTCTTTAATTTTGAATTTACTTTGGATTTTTCGGAATTTTTGTGTATTATACTATCGTTAAACAGCTCTATTAGACCTGCTTATAATTTTAAGCTGATAAAAAATGATAGTAAAATCAAAATAGGAGCAGCAAAAAATGAAACCGACATACATTCTTAAAATCGTCATATTGACAACGTTTGTTATATTATCTTTAGGTATTAATAGCACATACGCAGATGATGGATATGATTTATGGCTCAAATATAACAAGATTGACAATGCACAAAAACTTGCTGAATACCAGGCAGCTATTTCATCTGTTGTTGTAATGGGAGATTCACCAACCTGCCAGATTATAAAAGATGAATTGAAAAAAGGCTTGTCGGGTCTGCTCGCAAAAGATGTTCCTTTTACTAATTCAATTGAAAAGGATGGTACACTTGCTATTTATACCGTCAAAGAGCTTGGAAATGATGAATTCATCATTAAGAACATACGGGTCGATGGCAAAAACTGCATTATAATAGCCGCAAGCAACGATATCGGCCTGCTCTACGGCACATTCGACTTGCTACGCCTGATCCAAACGGGAAAGCCGCTCAACAATCTTAATATCTCCTCGAAACCGAGAATTCAGTATCGGCTTCTCGATCACTGGGATAATGTAAATGGTTCTATAGAAAGAGGTTACGCAGGCAAATCGCTATGGAAATGGAACGAGTTGCCTGATAAGGTTGACAGCAGGTATGCGGACTATGCCCGCGCGAATGCTTCAATCGGTATCAATGGCTCTGTACTCAACAACGTGAATGCCAACGCGATTTTCTTCAGTACAGAATATCTGAAAAAAGTAGCAAAACTGGCAGATGTTTTCCGGCCTTATGGAATTAAAGTATATCTGTCCGTAAGGTATTCCCTACCCACACAGATGGCTACTGAAAATGGAATAGGCCCGCTTCGTACCGCTGATCCTCTTGACCCAACTGTTCAGGAATGGTGGAAGGATAAAGCCCGGGAAATATATAAATATATTCCGGATTTCGGAGGCTTTCTCGTGAAAGCTAATTCCGAAGGCCAGCCCGGGCCTCAGGATTATAACAGGACACACGCTGATGGAGCTAATTTACTTGCTGATGCGATTAAGCCTTATGGCGGCATAGTAATGTGGCGTGCATTTGTTTATGACCAGGATGTCGATCCTGACAGGGCAAAACGTTCTTATATGGAGTTTGTTCCTCTCGATGGAAAGTTCAAAGATAATGTTTTCGCACAGGCAAAGAATGGGCCTGTGGATTTTCAGCCGCGTGAGCCTGTTCAGCCTTTGTTTGGCGCTCTGAAGAAAACTCCGTTAATGCTCGAACTGCAGGTTACGCAGGAATATCTCGGATGGTCAACACATCTGGTATATCTTGCGCCTATGTGGAAAGAGTATTTGGAGTTCGATACCTATTCTCATGGAAAAGGCTCGACTATGGCCAAAGTTATCGATGGCACTCTTGAAGGCAATAAGATGACCGGCATTGCGGGCGTTGCAAATACAGGTGATAATAGAAACTGGTGCGGCCATTTCTTTGCTCAATCGAACTGGTTCGCTTATGGACGACTTGCATGGGACCATGAGCTGAGTGCCGAAGGTATTGCAGACGACTGGATAAAAATGTCACTAACTCATGACAGCGAAACGGTAAAGACAATAAAATCGATGATGATGGGGACATGGGAAGCGTGTATTAACTATATGACACCCCTCGGACTGCATCATATCATGGATAATTCCCATTACGGACCCGGGCCAAGTATTTCACGAGCACAAAGAATAGACTGGACTCCGGCTTATTATCATAAAGCTGATGAAAAAGGTGTTGGTTTCGATAGAAGCTCGACGGGCAGTAACTTTACAAGCCAGTATTTCTCACCTAATAAGGAAGAATTCGACAATATTGAAACGTGTCCCGAAAAGTACCTGCTCTGGTTCCATCATGTCCCCTGGGACTTTAAATTGAAATCAGGAAGGACTCTTTGGGTCGAGCTTTGTGTGAAATATTACCAGGGAACAGATTATGTCGAGGAAATGGCTAAAACATGGAAGTCACTCGAAGAAAAGATCGATCCTGGAATTTTCGACCATGTCACCGCAAAGCTGAACCAGCAGGTAATTGATTCGACAAAATGGCGCGACACATGTATTAAATATTTCCAGGGTTATAGCAAAATACCGATTCCTGATTCAATAAAAAAATAATTGATAAACGAGTTCTGCAAAATTGATAATAGATTGGAGAAACATTAATGACTGAAAAGCAATGGTCTTTGCTTCTTGATGTAATAAAGGGTAAAACAATTGACCCACTTCCGGTTGGTTTTATTATCGACAGTCCCTGGCTTCCCGGCTGGGCTGGTATCTCGATTCTGGATTATTACTCTAACGGGCAAATGTGGCTCGATGCAAACCTCAAGGCTATAAATACATTTCCAGGTGCAATGTTCCTGCCCGGTTTCTGGTCAGAATACGGAATGTGCACTGAGCCTTCTGCTTTCGGTACCAGGTGCTCATGGAAGCAGGATGAGTTCCCATTCGCGCATCCGATTTTCAAGAGCACCAGTGACATAGATTCCATTGAAAAACCTGACGCATCCAGTGACGGCATGCTTCCGTTCGTTATCAGCAGGCTCAAACATACTCAAAAACAAATCGAGAATGAAGGACACGCAATAAAGTTTGCTATCGCTCGCGGACCTCTTAATATCGCAACTTTTCTCATGAGCACGACCGAGTTTCTTATGGCAACCCAGTTAGAGCCGGATAAGATAAAAAAACTTCTCGATATGATTACCGAATTTCTCATCGACTGGATTAAGCTTCAGATCGAAACTTTCCCGACTATAGATGGAATTCTTGTTCTTGATGATATTGTAGGTTTTGTTGGTGAGCAGGATTTTATTAAATTCGCGAAACCTTATCTGCAGAAAGTTTTTAATTGCGTCGATGTGAGCGTAAAGTTTTTCCACAACGATGCCCCTGGGCTTGTTTGTGCGCCTCATCTTGGTGAAATTGGTATCAATCTTTTCAATTTCAGCAGTGACCACGACATAGCCCAAATGCGAGAGCTTGTTGGTGATAAAGTCACGCTCCTTGGCAATATTCCACCCCGTGACGTTTTAGCCGCGGGTACACCTGACGATGTAAGAGCAGCCGCGAGAAAAATGCTCGATTCTCTCGAAGACAAAACTCGCATTATCGCTTCCTGCGGCGGGGGTATGCCGCAAAGTGTCCCCACAGAGAACATAAAAGCGTTCATCGAAGAAATACGAAAATAAAGTGAATAGTGGTTAGTGATTTGTGGTTATAAAAAGGAAATCACCTTAATCATTATATTTTCTCGAAATCTTTACTTTTTTTCAGAAAAAGTGTAACATTTCCGCGCATTAAACGTCTATTAAGAAAAAAAAGGTAAAATAGACTATTTTTTGTGGGTAAAGACATGAAAAAGATAAATTTGTGTATCACTTCAATTATTGTACTAAACATTTTATTTCTGTCCGGCTGTCAAACAGGCCAAACGAAAACTGTAGCCGCTCTGGAAGTTCTTACTGAATTCGATTTTTCTATAGATAACGGTAAGATAATTCTGCCAGTCCAGTTCAAAGGTCAGGAGTATCCATTTCTTCTCGATACTGGTGCAACCGGGACTATTTTTGACAATTCATTTAAAGATAAACTTGGAAATCGCTTTCTATGGCCAAAAAATGCAACACTGGCGCGAGGCAAAAAAGCAAAAATAGAATATTACAGGCATCCGGATGCAAATCTCGGCCCCTTAAAATTTAATGATTTAAATTTGATTGGTGTATTGGACTGTGATTTGTGGTTTGGAAGTAAAACTCCAATTAAATACAGGGGTATTATCGGGATGGACTTTTTGAAAAAGTACATTGTTCAGATAGATTTCGATAATGGCAAAGTGACATTTTTGAAAGGAAAGCAGGAATTTGATTTATTTTCCATGTTTAAGCCTAAAGAAATTACTCATCCTGAATGGGGCATTGCAATACAAATGAAAAATCCATGGTATTCCAATAAAAGATTTTTTGTAACCGGAAATCTCCCTGATAACACAAAAACTGAATTTATAATTGATAACGGCTGGTGTAGCACAAATGCATTAAAGAGTAAAATATTTAAAAAAGTTAAATCAGAATACCAGGTATCTGCGGATGACGAAAATATTATTCCAGATAATGCAGTTGAGCAAAAATGTAAAATAGTGAACAGCTTTTCTCTTGGTAATTTTCAATATGAAAATATTTTGTTCCAAAAGAACAATGAATCTGTAATCGGATATGATTTTTTATCACGCCATATAGTGACGTTTGATTTTCCAAATAAAATAATGTATTTAAAAAAAGGAAAAAATTATGATAAACAACCTCCGATTCACATTATCCTGGGGGATACACGATTTACAATAAATTCCAGAAGCCATGCCGTAGAAATAATTGATCCTAATAGTTTGGCATATAAAAAAGGAATCAGAGAAAAAGATGTTCTTTTCATGATAAATCATTATGACGTATCTACTTTAAATGTCGCTGAATTTATGAATTTGCCTATTTCGGTGGATGAAAGTAATGAAATAATCTTTACATTCAAACGCGGTGATGATATATTTACGACTATATTTGTCGGGAGCGGTAGTAAGACAGATAAAAATTGAACTAATAAATGCAGCAAATTAAAAATGAACTATTATTAAGGTGGAAAATTATGGCGAGAAGAAAAAACCTTCTTTTTGTAACTGTATTGACTGTTGTTTTTTTGGGTAATTATGTTTTTGCTGAACAATACCAGTGTGACGTTCCGGATGTGGGTACAATATCATCTGGAGATATTAAAACATCTTTAGGTTTTACAAATTACTGGCAAGGCTCTGTAGGAGGAATCAATACTAAAAATTCCGACAGAATCAACGGCTTATATGACCTGGATATTTGCTATCTTCTTGCCGCCAAAGAGCATAGCGAGGGACTCGGCGATTATGCGTTGGTTGCCATATCAACGCAATCCGCCTTTGGCAATGGTATCTCCAACAGCAAAGTCGGGAGCTTCTTTAAGTTGAACGAGGGTGTACAAAGAGATTACGCATTCATTGTCGATAAGCTGTATGTTGAATTTACCGGTCTCGACAGAACATTTACAGTTAATATCGGTAAAATGGACCCTATAGACTATTTCGACCATTCGGCGGTCGCAAATGAATACCGGGACCAATTTTTTGCATATCCACTGGTCCAGACCGACAATATCCCATTCCCGGCTAAAGGACTGGGTGCACGTGCACAATTTAACCCGGCTCCATGGTGGTATTTCGAGGCTGGTATTAGTGATGCCAAGGCCGACAGCAGGGAAACGGGATTCAATACTACCTTTGGTGATAACCCTGAATATTTCAGCATTGGCGAGATTGGTATCCGACCAAACCTGTTAGATAAAAGAGGTACATATCGTTTCATGCTCTGGCACCAATCAGAAGGCAAGTCCTATTTGGATGGCAGTGGCCGAACTAAACAAAATGATACAGGTTTTGCGATAAGTTTTGACCAGCAGTTAACGGAAAAAATAACCGGTTTTTTCCGCTATGGATGGGCTGATGGCAAGGTAAATGAGGAAGAGGATTTTCTGAGCTTCGGTGGACAAATAGATGGATTCCTAAGTGAAAAGAATGTTTTAGCGATTGGATTCGCACAGGGTTTTCGCAGCCCGGATTCGATTAGTGATATTGACGAGCGGGTAATCAATTTTCTCGAAGCATATTATAAAATAGTTGTAAACAATAATATCGAGATTACTCCCGATTTTCAGTTAGTAATGAATCCCGGCGGTCTTAAAAAAGAGTCTCCCGCGACAGTATTTGGTATTCGGTGCCGCGTCAAATTTTAGGATAACAAAAACAATCTTTTGCTTAACGCTGGATTTTCTTTGCATATTTCTGTTATACTACTCGGTATGATAGAACTAATTGATACACATAGTCATTTGATATATGAGCCTCTGGCAGGGGATATTGAAAATGTTCTGGCTCGCAGCAAAGAAGCGGCAGTGACCAGTTGGATTAATGTCGGAACTGACATGGAACATAACGAAAAAGCAGCGAGCATGGCTCAAAAGTATGAAAATATGTACGCCGCTTTAGGTATTCATCCTCATTATGCTGAACGCTTAACAGGCCAAATAATCGAAGAATTGAAGCAGCTTGCAGGCAATGAAAAGGTTGTAGCTATTGGCGAGACCGGGCTTGATTTTCATTATAACTTCTCGAAGCAGCCCGACCAGAGACGAGCTTTCGAGGCTCATTTGCATATCGCCCACGAGCTGAATCTGCCTGTTGTAATTCATTCCAGGCAGGCCTTCGATGAAACGATGGACATTCTTGACCGGTTTATCAAGCTTAACGGTCATCTTAAAGGCGTTGTATTTCATTGCTTTAGCGGCTCAGCGGAACAGGTGAGAGTCATTCTCGATTATGGCTTTTACGCATCATTTACCGGTGTTGTTACTTTCAAAAATGCCGAATCTATTAGGAAAGCCGCCCGGGTTGTCCCTGTGGATAAGATGATGATTGAGACGGATTGCCCTTACATGTCGCCTGAGCCGATGAGAAAGCAGAAGGTGAACGAGCCTGCTTTAATGGTTCACACCGCGAAATTTCTGGCGGAACTTAAAAAAATGGAGCTTGAAGATTTTGCATCAGCCGTAACTAACACGAGCAAATCCTTCTTCGATTTGCCTTGAATTGAATGTAGCATGGGCATCCTGCCCATGCATGCGCTGGCAAGATGCCCGCGCTACGAATTATATGGACTTTGGTGTAACTCAAAAAAAGCAGGATGAACTTGAAAAACGAATGGCTTCGCTCGGCATCCGGGAGCAGGACATTCAGGAAAAGTACATTCGTTCTTCTGGGCCGGGAGGCCAGAAAGTTAATAAAACCGCAAGCTGCGTCTATCTCAGGCATATTCCGACAGATTTGGAAATAAAAATGCAGCGAGAGCGCTCGCAAAGCCTGAATCGGTATTACGCCAGAAAAAGATTATGCGAGCTGCTTGAACATGAAAAGTTCGGTAAAAAAAGCCAGGCAGCGCTGAAAGAGGAGAAAATTCGCAAACAAAAACAAAGGCGAAGACGGCGCAGCAAGCAAAGCAATTCAAATATATAAAAGAGACTTATTTGTAAAAATAAGCACATTTAACAAACTTTTTGTTTGCCTGTATGTTTTTCCTTGTATTGCTCATCACAGGCATAACTATATATACGGACTTTGGGCCAGCCTTTGGTTTGGTTCTCAAAGTGCCGGTTGATAAAATCCTCAGTTTCATCCTTGGCCTTGCGGCCCAACAAAATTACATCTTCATTATTCATATTTATAATCCTTCACCCTCGAAATTCTTCTTTTTAACAATCTCTATATATAAAGACGCTTAATATTGCGTTTGGTTACAAAAATTTTTAAAATTTCATAAAATTTTTTCATTTTTATCGTTTTTTGGGGTGTAATTTAGTACGACATCGCGATTTATCATAAAATTACGCTGTCGTAATAAATTATCCGATAAATATCTTCCGGCATATGAAGGAAATTAATCCGATTTTTTTGGGAACTCGAACTCTACTGAATCAGTTACGCTGACCGGGTCGCCGAAGTATGTAAATGTGCAATAGTGATAGTTCTGCAGAACGACATCGTTGCGCAGGTGTGAGAAATAAAGATATGTAGGTTCGAGGTTATTGAACAGCCTGTCTCTAAGAGCAGTGAATTTAGCATCTCCTTTGCTCGGGTCGAAAGGTACCCAGCCGTACTTTTGCAAGTAAACCTCCGCCCAGTTGTGCTTGGCTGTCTTTGTGTCTGATTGAACTGCAATGCCTGTCACGACTCTTGCAGGGATGTTTTTGGCCCGGCATATCGCAACGAACAGGTCAGAGTACTCGGAGCAATCGCCCTTCTTATAAAGCAGGGCGCTAATAGCTCCCAGGTCTTTTTTGCCCTGTACGAGATACTCCATATTATCGAGCACATAATTGTAAATACCTTTGACAATTTCAATTTCGTCAGAGCCGGTAATGCTTTTGGCGATTGCACGTATTTGCCTGTCATCTTTTTCTATGTACTTTTCCTCCTTGAGAAAATCATCGAGAACTGCTTTCCGCTCGTCCTTAGCATTGACATCAGGCACAGTTTCGGGACTACCGGGAATAGCGAGCTGGCTTTTCTCCCTGTTTTCCATCGCGGTCTGCAAGTCGTACCTGTACAAATCAGCATGGATAGTCACTTCCAGCTTTTCAATTCTGCCGGGATTGTAAATCATAAATTCAGCGTAGCGATACCCGTTTATGCGGAAAAACCTTACCGGATTCATTGAATATTCCACGCGATTTATTTTTTGTATATCAGGCACGGATTCGGGAGTCAAAGCTGTCAGGCGCACCCATCGTGTATCCCCGGGAACAGAAACAGTATAAGTTAATTTACACCTTACCGAAAGCTCCTTCTGCAGTCTCGTCAGAAGAATGGCTTCGATATTCTTTGGCAGAGAACGTGCAGTATCACGCGCATATACATTTATCAGAACTACCGGGCTGGTGAGTATAGTGAGAAGGAAAATTTTTCGTAACTTCATCGAACCTTCCTGAAACAATCGTAAACAGCGATTAACTGAACTTTTGCAAAAACGCCGACATACATCCCCGTACCAGAGGAGCTTATATTTAATATCCTAACATTTTTGAAATACTATTTCAATATTGTTCTTTTGCAGATATGTACGTCTTGTGCACAGAATCGGTTCGTTATGTAGCATATGAGCTAATATTTCCAAACAATGCCTGCCGCCAGAGAATCTGCATCTGCTGTCATCTGGTATTCACAGTTCAGGTATAAGTTCTTGGCAATATCTACATGGGTTCCCAGGTAGCCTCCGAAATCAGAGACGCTTTGGATATCCCATGTATATTTTGAATTTACCACTTTAGCTTCTAATACATCAATACTGCTAACAAAATCGAAATCGAATTCACCGGTAACTAAGTGATAAAAAGGGCCTCCATAAATAGAAATGTATTTTGTCCATCGATAGAGTGCTCCGACAGAAACCTGTATTTCTTTTATATCCACCGTAACAAAACCGGGTGAGAACCATGCTGGAGTATCGAGTTGCCCGTTATACTTAGTCCAGCCAATTTGAGCCACGCCGCCTATCTTGAAGTCACGATTATCAATGAATGTCATTCTCAGCCCGCCCCCGATAGAAGGAACATAATCACTGTCGAACTTCTCGTCCTGGTTAAAAAGTGAATCTCCGAAATTCGAGCTTGTAGCTCCCAGGCGGACAAACGCTTCGAAGTTTCTTTCAATACCATATCCAAAATAAACATTCATCTTGTCTGATTCGAAATCATCGAGAGCAAGATCTAAAGCATCCCCGGAGCCATCAGTCTGACCCAAAGTTTTTTCCACCCATGAGCCGCTATTAAGCTCGAGATTCATTTTGCTGAGTGAATATTCAATTCCGGTATTGAACTGCCATTTTTTAATTTCCGCTGCCGGTGGTCCGAGCGGATCGAGCGCAAAAGCACCTGAGCCGCCCAAAACTAATATGATTAGACAAAAAAATGAAAATCTTAAAGCCAAAAAATTATAAGCGTGGAAATCCGCTTGTTTCAGATTCACCTGATATGCTTTTAAATTTTCATTTTGCGCTTTAAATATTCCCTGTGATTTATTTAATGTTCTTTTCATTACCAATCTCCTCAATTCGTATCTTGCCTTGAGTATTGTTTCCTTATGCATCACAATGCATCCGGGAACAATATTTTCCGCCCCCTAAAATATGTAAGCTTTCCTTAAATTATAATATCAGAAAATCCCTTCGTCCCTGTGGTATATTATACATATTTTGAGGTTTCATTTCAAGTCCGAATTTTTCACCATGATATAAAACTACCGGAATTGATATTAGCAAATTCTAAATATGACTGGTAATATTATTAGTAAGTCCGAAAAAAACATATACAATTACTCAATGAAACATTTTTTCACCTATAAGTTTTAATGAACCTTTTTACTGTGCGATTTCCTGATAAGCGGAAATAAATTTTCAAAATTTTAAAAGGAGGCCGATCCCAAAAGCACTTGCGTCGGCGGTTTGCTGATATTCGAGATTGAAAGAGCAATTCTCATTAAAGCTCATCTGTGCGCCGATATAGCCCCCTAATGCTGATTCCTGTTTAATATCCCATGTATATTTTGAAGTTAAAAGTCCTCCTGTGCCGGAATCGACCTGGCTGAATTCGTCACTTATGTCACCATTGATAAAATGCAGAAAAGGTCCGCCATAAATTGTTAGATGCTCATTACATGCATAGGATGCTCCTGCTGCAAGCTGGGCTTCTGTCAAATTAATTTCCACGGAATCGGCCGCCGCCCAGTGGGATGCCTCGAGCCGGCCATCGAAATGCGATGTATTGAGCTGGAATAATCCTCCTAATTTCATTTTGCCATTTCGGAAAAAAGTTAATTTAATTCCTCCGCCTGCCGCAAGCTCAGGACCGCTGTCGAATTGTTCTGAATCTTCCCAAATCGAGTCACCGAACTTCGCATTGAAACCGCCTAATCGCAGGAAAACCTCAGCGTTGTTATAAAAACCATATCCGAATTTAGCATACGTCCTGTTGATTTTTAAGTCCCTGAGTGTTATATCGAGAGCCTCACCCCAATTATCGAAAACGCCGTCAATGTACTCCGAGTACAGGCCGTTATGAAATTCAAGGTCCATCTTGCTGTTCGTGTATTCAATTCCTGCCTCGAACATGCCATTCTCCGTGCCCGCCGCAGGTGGCCCCATAACATCCAGAGAAAATGCTTCTGAACTCCAAAAGCCGGCTGTTATAAATACAGCTGCAAGTGTAAAATATTTTACGCTTTTTCTTTCTTTGCCTGAAATTCTCATTGCTAATCTCCTTTCTTTTTCATAACTCATTTATTAACTTTAAGGAACAGATGATTCCCTTATTAGGAAAAGGCTCACAACGACAATAAAGTCACGGACTTTTTTGCATGAAAGCTCAGATTTCTACCTCACAATAAATGAGAGCATCGCGATAAATACTGCTATTTGAGACAGAAATAAAGTATTATATATAAGTGTATGTACTTATTTACAATCAGGCTTTTCTGAAATGAGTGTTTTTAAATGATATTTGCGGATTCGAAGATTTTCACAGTATTTTTTCCGGCCTTTTTTGCAAGGTACAGTGCCTGGTCGGACCGGCTTGTGATATCTTCGGGAGTAGCGCCTCCATTGTACTCTGCGAGACCTATGCTTATGGACAACGGGATTTCCTTTTGTTTCCATGTTGTGGGTGAATTTGCAACAACCTCTACCATACGCTGCGCAACAACCTGTGCGCCGATAAGTGAAGTGTTAATTAGAATTACAGCGAATTCATCACCGCCATATCTTGCGGCTGTATCGATTTGCCGAATGCACTCTTTAACTCTTCTGCCGATTTCACGGATTGCTTTATCTCCTGCCCTGTGGCCGTGTATATCATTTATCTTTTTAAGATTGTCGATATCGACCATGAGCAGGATAATTTTACCGCCGTACCTGCGAGAGCGCCACAGCTCTTTTTCAAGAATGTCATAAAATGTTTTGTGATTGAAAAGACCGGTAAGACCGTCTGTCGTTGCCTGACGCTGAACTTTTTCGAAAAGCTTTATATTGCCAATCGATGCTCCGACCAACTGGCTGAACAATTCTATCAATGCGACCTGACCCGAATCAAAGACTTCACCATTCATCATATCTGCCAAATTCAAGACACCCACCACCCTGTCCTGGCAAACAAGAGGAACTATGGCGCAATTTTTAGTCCTATAATTCTGAGCAAATGCACGCTGAGACCTTCTGATAACAGGCTTGCTGTGTGTATCTATATCTCCCACAAAAATCAGCTCCCTGCTTTTTACAGCCATAACCATAGGCGAGGCAGGCGTTTGATTCAGTGAAACAATCTTATTAATAAGGAACGGATGATTATGCTTATGAAGATGAAGTATGTTGGTATCTTCATCGAGAATATAAAGCGAAGCGAAGCGTACCCCGACAAGCTCCGGAATACTTTTAATGCAAATATCAGCTATCTGATCGATATCGAGACAATTAATCTGCCTGGCTAAAGGTGTAACTTTTTCAAGCAGTGAGATGTTATCATCATTTTTTTTGATAAAATTATTAGAATTTTTATCAGGTAAATTCATAGTATATTTATTAAGCAGCCCCTAAATTTTTCTAAATTTCATATTAACAAAAAGTCTATTTTCTTGTATCGGACATTTTTAAATGCGTATTTTGAAAAAAGCATATATACATGGGAAAAGTAAACACACATTCTACAGAAAAATATCCCATTAATTACAGGACCTTCAAGAAAACCTCATATTCATTTGTAAAAAAACTATAATTCATTGCCGTAAAGAAGAAAATCCGTACAATCAGGCCTCTTTTTCTCGTTTTCATTCAAAATATTACAACTGAACAATAAAAAAACAAAAATTTTGTAAAAAAAATAAAAAAATGTTGACGCCATAAGAAATATATTTTACATTTTGCAAAATGTAAAATATATTTTATCGTGATAAATATGTTGAAAAAAGAAACAATTGAAATACCCGCCAAGCTATATCGAATAGGTGAGCTGGTTTCTTTTACGCCTTTCTCCCGCCAGACTATTCATAACTATACGATAATGGGACTAATCAGAGAGGCAAAGTGGACCGAAGGAGGACATCGATTATACGATGAATCAGTATTTGGAAGACTTTCGCAAATTATTCAACTCAGAAAAACAAAAACTCTAACGGAAATAAGAGAAATGTTAGCTGAAGAAAAAAGGAATAGTTAATTTATTTTATGAACCTGACTCCGTTATTAACTGATAATATTTCTGAAATACTCACTCTGCTAATAGAGTTCACCCAGGCTCGCCAAAGAATTCTTGTTAAAAATATTACTAATAGTCATGTGCCTGGATTTACGCCGAAAGAGCTGGAAGTTGATGAGTTCTCAAACCTGCTCAACTTTGCTATCGACGAGCATATAAGAACACAGAGACTTGTTTTGCGAGATACTGAAAATATCAAATTCGGATCGAACGGTGATTTTAATGTTATACCAATCAATGACGAATACGGCAAAGAGCTTATCGAAGACAATATGGATGAATATCTCGAGCTGCAGATAAATAAGCTATGGGAAAATTCGTTAAACCAGAAAGTTGCGGCTGAGCTGCTAAAACAAAAACAAGAACTGTTTTCAGGTAATTTTTAATAATAAAAAAGATTTGAGCGATATCGCTCCTGAATATTTAAAAATACAAATAGTTGTCGGCTTAAAATTTGTAACGAAGTAATAAGCCTAAGTTGGAATCATAGGTCCGGATTCTCTTTTTAGAGCATCCTTATTCAGGGAGGAATACTGTGAAAACCGAGCAGAAACTCAACATTGAGCAGATTTGGGAGCAGTTTTTCCAGAAACACGACGAACAGTCACGAAATTTGCTGATGGAGCACTATAGAAGCCTTGTAAAATATTGCGCAGACCGCCTGCACAGCAAATTACCCGATAAAGTCGAGCTGGACGACCTGATCAGTGCCGGCACGTTCGGCTTAATGGATGCCATCGATGCCTTCGACAAGTCGCGAGGTGTTAAATTTGAAACTTACTGCTCCCCACGCATTAGAGGCTCGATTCTCGATGAGCTTCGCAGTATGGACTGGGTCCCAAGACTGGTTCGTGCAAGAGCACACCAGCTTTCCAGGGCAACCCACTCACTCGAAACACATCTTGGAAGAAAACCCACGGAAAAAGAGCTTGCCGAAGAGCTGCAAATGGATATGGATGAATTCATACGTCTCCAGCGCGACGCAAACGCTGTCAGCCTGGTCTCGCTTACAACGAATTACAGTGATGATGACGGCGATAAAGACGTTCGCGAGATCGATATTATCAAAGACGAGCGCAGCTCGAATCCGGTTATCGAAGCCCAGAAACGGGACCTGAAAAACCTCCTCACCAAAGGACTCACGCGAGCTGAAAGACTCATTATCGTGCTGTACTACTACGAAGAAATGACCATGAAAGAAATTGGCGCAACGCTGGACTTATCCGAATCGAGGGTTTCCCAAATGCACTCATCAATCATAGCGCGACTAAAAGCCCAGATGAATACAAGAAAAAAGGAATTCTCCGTCGAATAATATTGAAAGCCACGACTCGACTGAGCTCATCGAAGTCAGAGAGCACCGAGAACACAGAGAATAATCAACCACTGATTAACTCTGATTTTCACTGATTATTATAATGGGTGGCATCCTCATCCTGAATGTCTTTTTCAGGATGGGGATGGTTAACTCGCTATTTCAATTGTTCAGACACTGATATTTAAAGCCACAGAGGGCACCGAGAACACAGAGAAAATAAAACTAAGTCATTGCGAGG
>CAYSHS010000010.1:19272-23184 GCA_964430845.1 uncultured Pirellulales bacterium
CAAGAATGTCATTGCGAACGAAGTGAAGCAATCTTTCTTTTACGAGCCACGAGTCACAAGACACAATTTCAGACACTGATTTTCATCCTTCGCAGTAGCTCAGCTGTGGAAAACGGGATTAACACGGTTTCTTTTGAAACCGAAGTTTTAGTAAATGGATAAATATAATCTTCGTGTCCCTTCGTACTACTATCCGTAATCTTTTTATATTTTATTCTCGTTATTTAAATGACACGCTTGTAACTTTATATCAGATATAGATTTAGGTTCTTGTTTGAGTCATTTGAACTTTTCTATTTGATATTGTTTAGGATTTCGGATTTAGAGCTTAGTCCGCCAAATTTTTTCTGGCGGATTGGTTGCGGCTACACCGCGCTGTGTTCTTTGTGGTAACATGCAATCTTCGATAAATTATTCCTGCCGGCAACGAAAAGTTTTAGTAAGGTCTCCTCGGATTATCTAATATACGAACAGCAGTAGTCCGTTATCTTACTGACATTTAAACCGAATTTGGATTTAGCAGGAACTTCGAAAGATTCTCCGCCGCTCACTTTCTTCCATCCTTTTTCTCCGGGCAAAGATATTTCAAGCTCCCCTGCAATGATTTCCATAATTTCTTTGGCATCGGCCATAAACATTTTCTCAAAATTATAAATACCGTAACCATTCACAGAAAACTATTCCTTTTTTATGTCATTGCGAGACTTCGTAGCTTTAGCGGAGTATTCGTGGCAATCTTTCATCAATTGTAAGGTACATCCTTCATCCTTGCAAATAAATTAGTAAGGTGTCTCCAGATAAATCGGATTCTTATTTCCCGCTAAGGCGCAGAGGCGCAAAGAGTAGAAAAATAAAAAAATTTTCCTTGGCGTCTTAGCGCCTTGGCGGGAGTTAAATTTAAATTAACAACTGTACCTGACACCTTTGATTTTGACCTAATTACCACAATTTGAGTTGCGCTGTATGTAAAAGCTTACTATGCTTGAGAGATGATCCAACATCATATGGCCAACTATAAGGAATCTTTGTAAGTCCTTTGCCAGTGATATTATTCAAGAAATTAACAAGTTCAGAAACTCTATAAGATTGGGGAGAAAGCAATTCATGTTCACTTACTAATGTATTATGCGTCCTTGGACCTGCAGATTTTAGCACACATTCTGGGCTTCTTCCGAATTCCACTAAAAAGAAATTGAGTGTGTATTCTACTTGTGTATCAGCCGAATGAGAATAAATAGGGCCGTATGTAACTTCACCAGTGAGGGACTCAAGTTCTATTTCATGAAATTTTCTTAAAGAAGGAACTTCTTCTAAAAGTTCACGTCGAGCTGTAGTTTCAAGATTGTCTCGATCTCTCATTATCTCATGACCACCAATGAAGTTTATGTCTTTCCATCGTGAATTTTCGCGCATCATGTGATAACTTTCATTATTAATCTGAAGTTTTATAACAACAAAGCCACAACGTGATTTTTTTATTTGTTTGTTCATTTTTTATCCATCCAGTTTCTTATGGTTAGCGACCAACTTTCTAATGATGTCGAAATATCTTGATTCCATAGTTCTTTGGGATCGGCTAGCCAACCTGTAAATCCATACCCTCGCATTTTTCTAAATTCTTTCCTTTTGAGATCCAAGACTATATGCTCATTATCAATTTCAATCTGGTAGATGATACCGAGATGCTTGTTACTATCTTTGTTATTAACATCCCAGCAATATCCTAAGGCTTTCATAGGAAAAATCTGACTAAGGAAAAGCTCTCTTGAAATTCGGTTAAGCAAAGCCGTCTTCATCATATCAGAAATAGTAAGTTCTTCCTTTTTAGAAACATGACACCCTTTCCAAATCGTATGTTTACCAAAAAGATGGGATTTGGGATCTGTTTCTTTACGCTCAAATAAAAATATTTCATCCTTATATCTTAAAATGGCGCTTGGAATAATTTGAACATATTTGGCATTTTCCTCTACATCATTTCTACTCTTAAAACAACAATGGGATTCAATACAATTTTGAATATTCTGAACCGCGGTCTCTCCATACAGACCATCTCCATCCAAGGTCAGTTCTTCTATCTTTTCTCTCGCTACTACTAAGATTTTCGGATTAAGGAAACTCTCAAATTGATTAAGGATTTTATTTGCTAAATCAACATTAGAATCTCTAACTTGCCTTCCCGTGGTTATATGATTAATGACACCATTAAACTTGGAGCCGTATTTCTTAATTGCTTCATCTACAGATTCTACAATTGCAGTCAATACTTGTTCGTTCATTATGCTTCCACCCTTTGATGTAATGTGAAGGGCCTTTTCACGGTCGATAGCATCTTTGACAGATACACTTAAGACGACCGGAACATCAATAAGTGATCTCCAACGATCTAAAAGTATGAATGAATCTATCGTTGTAGCTTCATTGCTAGTTACCTCACCTCGTTTTTTCTGTAATGTAAGCCAGACAAGACTATCAAACAAACCACGGTCGACTATAATAATATCAGTCTCGGATTCAACATTTGCTAGTAATTCTGCCAACATACTAGTTACACACCAAGTATTAAAGAAGAGATGACCTTTCATAGGAATTGGACAAACAGCAGCTCTTTCTGTAAGAACGCGAACACGAAAGTTATGACGTGAAAGAAATTGGCGGATTGCCTCCACTGATGTGGTTTTTCCAGACTTAGGAGTTCCAGAAAATTCCATTACAAATGCTCGTGATGCATACTTAAGAAGAGAATGTATTTCCTTAGCCCGATTTTCTAATTTATCTATATCTTCCTTAATATCTATAACCATTTCAATTCTCAATTATATGCTATATTGCCTAAAAAAAAATAAATTATAATACTTTCAATATCTTTCATTTTTTTGAGTTTAAATTATCAAAAATAGTTTTCTTAATAATCGCATAAGCATAACTAATATATATTCACTAATACATTTTATATCTTTGATAATAATAACTCAAGAAAGATTTTTGTTATGCTGTATTTTTCTTAATATATTAGGTATATCCAAGCTAAAAGTAGCAATCATTACACTTATATAAAAATATACTTCAATTTTTTTTAATTATTTTCATCTCTTAATCCTTCACGGCATCCTTCTTGAAGTTTCGCATCTGCTAAAGATTGGTAAGTATCTCGGAATTTCATCAAGGTACGATCTTCCATAGCCAATCTCTCTGCAACGTCCGCCAAAAACTGTTCCAGACTCTTATCTTTCACGCCAAGGTTTTTTGCCTTATAGAAGAACTCATGTGTGATATCACCCCATGCATTTTGCAATTTTGAACGTATCTGTATCTCACAAAGAATTTTGTCGGGTACGACGACAACATTTTGTTCATGCTTTTTTACTGCGTCATATGTCACATCTGCAAAAACATGGATTGCTCGATAACCCGCAGATTGTGGATTTTTTATATAATCTTTCATTGGATGGATAGTCTCGTCTGCGATTCTAAAATGACTGGATCGTTTGATAAATTTCAATATTCCAAAACAATCATCAACAAACCAGCAAACAACCCTCGCTCCAATAACATCTTTGATAACATCAGTTGGATAATAGAACTGCGGCCAACCATCTCTTTCTAACTTCAACAAGAAACTTTTAAGTTTTTTGACTCTTGTTGCTACTTGTATAGCCTCAGGAGGTAAACGATGATTGATTGTATAAGCCAAACATAACTGCTTCAATTGAATTCGAAGCAATTCTGCTACTTGTTCCAGTTCAGTCCCATATCTTGAATAGCACCGTGTTGCTCTTTCTTTGAGTTCATCTGGTGTTAAGTTCTCTTTTTCCATCGTTTGGTCTCCTTTTTATCTTTAATCTTATTCAATTTCCAATATATTTTATAAAAATTTAATGAAGCATTGTTGGTACATCAATTATTATAAAA